>CAXTUK010000010.1:0-22272 GCA_964247395.1 uncultured Acetobacteraceae bacterium | reverse complement strand
GCGTATTCTTCGGTCCCTCCACCACGCCCTGTTGCGCGTATCGCCCCCCGCCCGCGCCCCGCCCCCGCGCCCGCCAGGTCGACGGCCGGGTTCGGGCGATGGTCGTTCCCGGCTCCGGCCTGGTCAGGCAGCAGGCCGAGCGCGAGGGCCTCGACCGCGTCTTCCTCGAAGCCGGTTTCGAATGGCGCGAGGCCGGCTGCTCTATGTGTCTCGGCATGAACCCCGACAAGCTGACACCCGGCCAGCGCTGCGCCTCGACCTCCAATCGCAACTTCGAAGGCCGCCAGGGTCCGGGCGGCCGCACCCATCTGCTCTCGCCCGCGATGGCCGCCGCCGCCGCCGTCACCGGCCACCTCGCCGACGCCAGGCAGTTCGCCTGATGGAACCCTTCCGAGTGCTGACCGCGATCGCCGCCCCGCTGCCCGTCGCCAACGTCGACACCGACAAGATCATCCCGGCGCGCTTCCTGAAAACCATCCATCGCACCGGCCTCGGCGCCCACCTCTTCGACCCGCTCCGCTTCGACGCCGTTGGCGCCGAGCGGCCCGACTTCGTGCTCAACCGCGAACCCTTCCGACGCGCCAACATCCTCGTCGCGCACGACAATTTCGGCTGCGGCTCGTCGCGCGAACACGCCCCCTGGGCACTGCTCGATTTCGGCATACGCTGCGTCATCGCGCCCTCCTTCGCCGACATCTTCCACAACAACTGCTTCAAGAACGGCATCCTGCCCGTCCGCCTGCCGCGCGGGACCTGCGACGAGCTCATCGAGGATTCGTTGCTGGGCGAGAACGCCCGCCTGACCGTCGATCTCGAGCGCAACCTCGTCATCCGCCCCGGCGGCGAGGAGATCGCCTTCTCCATCGACCCGCTCCGGCGTCATCTCCTGCTCGAGGGTCTCGACGATATCGGCCAGACTCTCCAGCACACCGCCTCGATCGACAAATTCGAGGCGGCCCGCGTGCGGAACCAGCCCTGGTTCCCCGGCATCGATCTCGGCTGAGCCGTGGCGGCGAACAGGAACCTGCTCGTGCTCGCGGGCGACGGGATCGGTCCCGAAGTGATGCGCGAGGTCGGCCGCGTCGTGAACTGGATGGAGCGCCGCCGCGGCGTCACCTTCTCGGTCGCCGAGGATCTCGTCGGCGGCGCCTCGATCGACGTACACGGCGTCCCCATCACCGACGCCCTCATCGAGCGCGCCCGCCACGCCGATGCGATCCTGTTCGGCGCCGTCGGCGGTCCGAAATGGTCGGGCGAGCCGTTCGACAACCGGCCCGAGATCGCCGTCCTCAAGCTCCGCTCCGAATTGGGCCTGTTCGCCAATCTCCGCCCCGCGACCGTGCTCGCTCCGCTCGTCTCGGCCAGCTCGCTCAAGCCCGAACTCGTCGAGAACCTCGACCTGATGATCGTCCGCGAGAGCACCGGCGGCAGCTATTTCGGCGAGCCGCGCGGCGTCGAGACCCTCCCCGACGGCACGCGCCGCGGCGTCAACACCGAGCTCTATACCACCACAGAGATCGAACGCGTCGCCCGCGTCGCCTTCGAACTCGCGGCCAGGCGCGATCGTCGCGTCACCAGCGTCGAGAAATCCAACGTCATGGAATCCGGTCTGCTCTGGCGCGAGACCGTCACGGCGCTCGGCCGGACCGAATACCCCGACATCAGGCTCGACCACATGTACGCCGACAATTGCGCCATGCAGCTCGTCCGCGCCCCGAAACAGTTCGACGTCATCGTCACCGGCAACCTGTTCGGCGACATCCTGTCCGATCTCGCCTCCCAGCTCACCGGCAGCCTCGGCATGCTGCCGTCGGCGACGCTCGGCCGACCCGACGAAGCCGGCCGCCGCCCCGCCCTGTACGAGCCGATCCACGGCTCGGCGCCCGACATCGCGGGAAGGGGGATCGCCAACCCGCTCGCCCAGATCCTGAGCTTCGCGATGCTGCTCCGCATCTCGTTCGCGATGGATGAGGACGCCGCCTTGATCGAACGCGGCGTGCTCAACGTGCTGGCGAGCGGCATGCGTACCGCCGACATCATGCAGCCAGGCTACGCACGCGTGTCCACCCGGCTCATGGGCGAAAGCATCCTGCGTGAACTCGAGAGGCTGACCGCCTGAGACTTTCAATCGGCCAGACCAAAACTTACAAATTCCTCAACCTTGACTTTCAATCGGCCAGATCCCCTGTTTCAATCCGTCAGCCCTGACGGACGCTCCATTATCCCCGCTTCATCGATGCCCGCGTTCGTGAAGCGTTGTCCGACACCCGCGTCGTCGTCCTCGCCGGCCCTCGTCAGGCAGGCAAGAGCACGCTGCTCCGCACTCTCGCCGGTGGCGACATGGCCGCCTTCACCCTCGACGATCAGACCACGCTGGCTGCCGCGACGGCCGACCCGGCTGGCTTCATCCGTGGTCTCGACCGCGCCGCCATCGACGAGATCCAGCGCGCGCCCGAACTTCTGCTCGCGATCAAACGGAACGTCGACGACGACCCGTGTCCCGGCCGGTTCCTCCTGACCGGATCGGCCGACCTCCTCACGCTTCCCCGTGTTGCCGACTCGCTCGCCGGCCGCATGGAGGTGGCCCGTCTGCTGCCGCTCGCCCGTTGCGAGATCGACGGACATCCGTCCGACTTCCTCGCCCGCGTCTTCGCCGGCGAGCCGCCTGCCGCGACCGACGCCGTTCTCGGCGACGCCCTCGTCGACATCGTCCTCGCCGGCGGCTACCCGGAAGCGATCGCCCGCGTCACGCAGCGCCGCCGGCGGCGCTGGCACCTCGACTACATCGACGCGATCGTCCGGCGCGACGTTCGCGACATCGCCGACGTGCAGCATCTTCACGAGATGCCGCGCCTGCTCCAGATGATCGCCCTGCACGCCGCCCAGCTCGCCAACTATTCGGCCCTCGGTGCGCCGCTCGGCCTCAATCACGTCACCACTGCCCGCTACGCCGGCATCCTCGAGCAGCTTTTCCTCGTCCGCACGCTCCCCGCCTGGCATCGCAACGCGCGCAAGCGTCTGACCCGCACGCCGAAGCTTCACCTCCTCGACACCGGCCTGCTGGCCTCACTGCGCGAACTCACTCCCGCCCGCATCCGCGCCGACCGAACCCTGTTCGGCCCGATCCTGGAGAGCTTCGTCCATGCGGAGCTGCTCAAGCTCGCCACCTGGTCCGATGACGAACTCCGCGTCTCTCATTATCGCGGCAAGGAGCGGCACGAGGTCGACATCGTTCTCGAGGACCGGCGCGGCCGGGTGGTCGGCATCGAAATCAAGGCTTCCGCGACCGTCACCGCCGCCGACTTCAAGGGCATGCGCATGCTCGCCGAGGAATGCGGCGACGGCTTCGTGCTCGGCCTCGTGCTCTACGACAGCGCCGTCACCGTTCCGTTTGCCGATCGGATGTTTGCGGCGCCGCTTTCCGGCCTGTGGAGTGGCAGCTTCACTCCCGAGGCGGCATCCCGAACGACATCGGCCCGCTTTCCACCCCTCGCCGCGAGATCATCGGATGATGCTCGAGGCTCTGTTCCAGGCGAGCGGCCATGAATTCGCGATAGGGGTCCGCATCGCGCCCGACCGTCAGCGCATCGAGGCTGCCGATGTAGTCCGCGCGCTGTTCCGGGCCGATCACGACCGGAGGCCACCCAGCCTTGAGCAGCAGCAGGTTCATCAGCAGGCGCGCGGTGCGTCCATTGCCGTCCGCGAATGGGTGGATCACCGCGACCTGCTCATGCGCGGTGAACGCCGTGCCAGGCATCGCCGTTGCTGCCGAGAGCCACCGCCCGAAGTCGCCCATCAGAGCCGGGATCTCGGCGGCCGTCGGTGGCATGGTGGCGCTTCCCGAGATCACTCGCTGATGGTTCGCATAGCGACCGGCCTGATCCTGGTCGACGCGACGCAACACCAGCCCGTGCAGTTCGGCCCGATGAACCTCCTGACGCGCCAGCGAGCCATGGCGCCGAGTTCCGCTCCGGGCCACAAACCAGCATGGCATACGAACCTGACCCCGAGCGAGACCTGCTCCTGGTCCTCGCCCACCCGTCCTACGAGAACTCGCGCGCCAACCGTCTCCTGCTCGAGAGCGCCGGCACGCCCGACGGCGTGACCCTGCACGACCTCTATCAGGCCTATCCCGACTTCATGATCAATGTTCGTCGCGAGCAGGCCCGTCTCCTCGCCCACCGGGTCATCGCGCTGCAGTTTCCGCTCTACTGGTATTCGATGCCGGCACTCCTCAAGGAGTGGCTCGACCTCGTGTGGCTGCACGGCTTCGCCTACGGCCACGACGGCGGCCGCCTCGCCGGCAAGATCCTGTCCTGCCTCATCACCACCGGCGGCGACGCCGCCTCCTACGGACCTGACGGCGATCACGGCCACACCATGGC
Source organism: uncultured Acetobacteraceae bacterium (assembly GCA_964247395.1). GTDB lineage: Bacteria > Pseudomonadota > Alphaproteobacteria > Acetobacterales > Acetobacteraceae > CAXTPV01. The sequence continues at coordinate 17,887 of CAXTUK010000010.1, read as the reverse complement.
CGAATTCCTCCGACCGCTCGAACGCACTGCCCACCTGTGCGGCATGCGCTGGGAGCCGCCGCTCGTCCTGCATGCCGACGGTCTCGACGACGCGCCGGGCCGCTACCTCGAACGTCTCCACAGCCTCATGGGCCGATCGGCATGATCCCCGTCCTGATCTATCTCGCGGCCGGCATTCTCTCGGTTCCGCTCGCCAGGCGCGCCGGTCTCGGCGCCCTGCTCGGCTATCTCGTCGCGGGCGTCCTGATCGGCCCGCACGTGCTGCACCTGGTCGGCACCCGCGCCGAGGTTATGAACCTCGCGAGCCTTGGCGTCGTCATCCTGTTGTTCCTGATCGGGCTCGAGCTCAAGCCCGCCCTGCTGTGGCAGCTGCGCGGCAGCATCTTCGGTCTCGGCGCCACCCAGCTCGCTGCCTGCGCCGCCGCCGTGTTCCTTGTCGCCATCTGGGCCGGCCTGCCCTGGCGCGCCGCCGTCATCACCGGCGCCGTGCTCGCGATGTCGTCAACCGCTATCGTGCTCGGCGTGCTCGACGAGCGCGGCCTGCGCCGCGGGCCCGTCGGCGCCGCCAGCTTCGGCGTTCTCCTGTTCCAGGACCTCGCGGTGATCCCACTGTTCGCCGCCCTGCCGCTGCTCGCTCCGCCCGGCGCCCCGGCCGTGCCGCACCCCGGTGACCCGATGCTCGCCCACCTGCCCGGCTGGGAACGCGCGCTCGCCGTGCTCGCCGCCGTCGGGGTGGTGATCTTCGGCGGCCGCTTCCTCACCCGTCCTGCGTTCCGCTACATCGCGTCCGCCAACGTCCGCGAGATCTTCACCGCCACCGCCCTGCTGCTGGTGCTCGGCGTCGCGACCCTGATGCAGTTCGTCGGCCTCAGCGAGGCGCTCGGCGCCTTCCTGGCCGGCGTCGTCCTCGCCGACAGCGAGTTCCGGCGCGAACTGGAAGCCGACATCGAGCCGTTCCGCGGCCTGCTGCTCGGCCTGTTCTTCATGACCGTCGGCGCCGGCCTCGACGTCCGCCTGCTGGTGCGCGAGCCGCTCCTGCTCGCGACCGCCGTCCTCGGCCTGATGGTGCTCAAGGCGGTGGTGATGTTCCCCATCGTCCGGCTTGCCGGCCTGCCGAGCCGCGACGCCGGCAGCGTCGCCGTCGCCCTGTCCCAGGGTGGCGAGTTCGCCTTCGTCCTCGTGGGGCTCGCGACCGCGTCGGGCGCGCTCGAGCGGCCGTTCGGGCAATTCCTCGACACCGCTGTCGCCATCTCGATGATGGCGACCCCGCTCGTCTTCCTCGCCTGGCAACGTCTCTCGACCCGCAAGCGGGCGAGCGACGTTCCCGATGAGGCGCCGGTGTTCGAGCCGGAGGTGGACGCGATCATCGCCGGCTACGGCCGCTTCGGACAGGTCGTCGGCCGCCTGCTCGAATCGACCGGCCACAGGCTCTCGGTGGTCGACGTCAGCATGTCGCAGGTCGACGCGATGCGCGCTTTCGGCCGGCGGGTGAACTACGGCGACGCGACCCGCCTCGACCTGCTCCAGGCCGCGGGCGCCGGTTCGGCCAAGCTCCTCGTCGTCGCCATCGACGATCGCGAGCGCGCGGCCGAACTGGTCGCGGTCGCCCGCCGCAATTTCCCCCACCTCAAGCTGCTCGCCCGCGCCTGGGACCGGCGCGACGCCTACGAACTCCATGCGAACGGCGCCGACCACGTGGAGCGCGAGACGTTCGAGGCCGCCCTGTCGCTCGGCCGGTCCGCGCTCGAGACGCTCGGCATGCGCGCCCATCGGGCTCACCGCGCCGCCGCCCTGTTCCGATCCTACGACCGCAAGCAGTTCGAGACCATGCGCGCCCGGTGGGGCGAGGATCGCCAGAGCTTCATACTGGCCAGCCGCCAGAGCTACGAGATGCTGGAACGCGTGCTCGCCGCCGACATCGAGGCGATCGGCTCCAGCAGCGTTCTCGCCGACTGGGAGCAGCCGGTCCGGCCGCCCGGACCGTGAGCCGCGCCCATGCCATCGTCCTGTCGATTGCCGCCATCGACACGATCGGCATCGGCCTGGTGATGCCCGTCCTGCCGTCGCTGCTCCGTCATCTCGGCCACACGGCCCATATCGCCGTCGTCTACGGCGCCCTGATGGCCGCCTACGCTGCCATGCAGTTCTTCTTCTCGCCGTTCCTCGGCGCGCTGAGCGACCGCTTCGGCCGCCGCCCCATCCTGCTCCTCTCGCTCGCCGGCGCCACCGTCGACTATCTCGTGACCGCGGCCGCACCCACGCTCGCCATTCTCGCCGCCGGCCGGATCCTCGCCGGCGTCACCGGCGCCAACATCGCGGTGGCCACCTCAGCCATCGCCGACCTCACCCCGCCGGAGGGCCGCGCCAGGCGCTTCGGCCAGCTCAGCGCGGTGATGGGCGTCGGCCTGATCGCGGGCCCCGTTCTCGGCGGCCTGCTCGGCGCCGTCTCGCTGCGAGCGCCCTACCTGGTGGCGGCCGCGATCAATGCCGCCAATGGTGCCGTGGTCCTGTTCCTGCTGCCCGAAACCCGGCCCGGCCCGGCGAGGCGGTTCACCTTCTCGCTCCGTTCGCTGCTCCCGTCCTTCGACGTGTTCCGCTCCCACCCGCGCGTGCCCAGGCTCGTCGGCATCTACGCCGTCCTCATGCTGGCCGCCCAGGTCCCGATGTCGCTCTGGATCCTGTACGGCCAGGACCGGTTCGGCTGGGACGAGCGCGTCGTTGGCTTGTCGCTGGCGCTCTACGGCCTGCTCCATGCCGGTGCGCAATGGTTCCTTATCGCACCCGCCTCCCGCCGTCTCGGCGAGCGCGGCAGCGTCGTGCTCGGTGCGCTGTCCGACGGCACCGCCTACGTCGCGTACGGTCTCGCGACCCAGGGCTGGATGGCCTTCGCCCTCATGCCGTTCTGGTGCGTCGGCGGCATCGCCGTCCCGGCGCTGCAATCGATGATCTCGCGCTATGTCCCGGCCGACGCCCAGGGCCGTCTGCAGGGTGCGATGGTCAGTCTCGCGAGCCTGATCGGGATTCCCGGACCGCTGCTCGTCACCGCCATCTTCGCCCACAGCCCCAGGCAGGCACCAGGTCTCGTGTGGCTGCTCGCGGCCGCCGCCTGCCTGCTCACCCCGCCGATCCTGCTCGCGCGTCGTCGTCAGTTCATCAGCTTGCGCGCGAGATAGGTGGGTTCGAGCGCGCGTTCCCCCCAGCAGGAGCGATGCAAGCGAGAAAAGAATGCGCATGATCGGCCTGGGCCTGTGGGAGCGGGCACGATAAGCCGGGACGCACCGATCGCCAGCCTGCAGGATCTTCAGCCATGAACGACCGCATCCGCATCCGCGACACCGAAATCCTGTCGGATCGCTACGGCACGCTGCGCGAGACCCGCTTCGACTATCGCCGCGCCGACGGGAGCTGGCAGACCCTGACCCGCGAAACCTATGAACGCGGCGACGCCGCGACCGTCCTGCCCTACGACCCCGAGCGAGGCACGGTGCTCCTGGTGCGCCAGTTCCGCTTCGCCGCCGCGCGGCCCGATCACGACGGCACCCTGATCGAGACGATCGCCGGCATGCTCGACGGCGGCGAGCCGGAGGCCACCGTCAGGCGCGAGGCCGAAGAGGAGGCCGGGGTGGCGCTGCACGACATCACGAAGGTGTTCTCGCTGTTCATGAGCCCCGGCGCCTTCACCGAACGCCTTACGCTGTTCACCGCCGCCTATCGCGCGGCCGACCGAAGGCGGAAGGGAGGCGGCCTCGCCTCCGAGGGCGAGGACATCGAGGTCCTCGAGCTGCCGCTCGCCGAAGCCCTCGACCTGGCCCGCTCCGGCGCCATCCACGACGCCAAGACCGTCATCCTGCTGCAGCATCTGGCGATGCGAGTCGCCTGATGATCCTTCTAGCCTCCCTGATCGGCGCCCCCGCCCTGATCACCAACCCGCGCATCCGATGAGCGTCATCAGGTCCGGTATCGAAGCGCTCGAGGACAGTCCGATCATCGAGATCTTCCGCGAGGGCTTCCGCGTCCCGGGCCTGATCGCGTTGTGGGCCGGCGAGCCCGACGTGCCGACGCCGCACTTCATCTGCGAGGCCGCCCATCGCGCGATGCTCGAGGGCCGCACCTTCTATTCCGACAACCGCGGCACGCCAGCGCTGCGCGCGGCGCTCGCCGCCTATCATCGCCGCCTCCACGGCGTCGACATTCCCGACGACCGCATCGCCTTCACCTACTCCGGCATGAACGCCGTCATGCAGGTCACCCAGGCGACGCTGTCGCCGGGCGACAACGCCGTCGCCGTCACGCCATCCTGGCCGAACGTGCTACGCGCCATGCAGACCACCGGCGCCGCCGGGCGTGACGTCCCGCTCGCGCACGGCGCCGACGGCTGGCGCCTCTCGCTCGACGACCTCTTCGCCGCCGCGGATGCCGACACCCGGCTGATCACTCTCGCGAGCCCTGGCAACCCGACCGGCTGGATGATCGGCCGAAGCGAGGCCGAACAAATCCTCGCGTTCTGCCGCGATCGCGGCATCGCGCTCCTGTCCGACGAGGTCTATCACCGCATCGTCCATGACCGCCCGGTCGCCTTCAGCTTCCTCGAGATCGCGCGCCCGACCGACCCGCTGTTCGTCGTCAACAGCTTCTCGAAATCATGGGCGATGACCGGCTGGCGCATGGGCTGGCTGATCTATCCCGAGGGCTGCACCGGCGCGTTCGAGAAGCTGATCCAATTCAACACCAGCGGCGGTCTCGAATTCATGCAGGAGGCCGGCATCGCGGCAATCGAGCAAGGCGAGGAGTTCGTCACCGGCTTCGTCGCCCGCTGCCGCATCGGCCATACCCTCGTCTACGAGCGCCTGGCGGCGATGCCGCGCGTCCATTCCATACCCGCCCAGGGCGCCTTCTACGCGATGTTCGAAGTCGACGGCGTCACCGACACCATGCAGTTCTGCCGCCGCGCCGTCCACGAGGCCAGAATCGGCATGGCTCCCGGCACGAGCTTCGGCCGCGGCGCGGACCGCTTCACGCGTCTATGCTGCACCAAGAGCCCCGAGCTTCTCGGGGCAGCCATGGATCGCCTTGAGTCGTTCGTCTCGGACTACGCCCAGATCTGAGCGGCCGACCTAGAAACCTTCGCGTTCCAGGCGCTTGCGCTCGACCTTGCGCGCCCGGCGTACGGCTTCGGCCGCTTCGCGGGCACGCCGCTCGGACGGCTTTTCGTAGTGCCGGCGCAGCTTCATCTCGCGAAACACGCCTTCGCGCTGCATCTTCTTCTTGAGCGCCTTGAGCGCCTGATCGACATTGTTGTCACGAACGAGAACCTGCACGGGGGCGGTCTCTCCTCTCGGTGTGATCGGTGACGGATCGGGCCCGCGCGACTCGCGATCCCTGGAAGGCGCGGCTTATACCATCCGGGCGCGTCCTGTCGCAACGTTCGCATGCCTTGGCAGCGAGCGGCCTCGCTGACATCTTGCGGCCCATGGCCATTCTCAAGATCGCTCGTCTGGGCCACCCGGTCCTTCTCCGGCGCGCCGAACCGGTCGCCGGTCCGCGTGACCCGGAGATTGCGCGGCTGGTCGCGGACATGATCGAGATCATGGACGATGCGGGCGGCGCGGGTCTTGCCGCACCTCAGGTCCACGTTCCGCTCCGGCTGTTCGTCTATCGGATTCCGGAGACGCGTGCGTCCGGCGCCCCCGACCCGCCCCGTGAGACCGCTGTCCTGATCAATCCGACGCTCGAGCCGGTCGGCGACGAGATCGCGGTAGCCTGGGAGGGCTGCCTGTCCATCCCCGGCCTGCGCGGCGCGGTGTCGCGCCCTGCTCATGTCCGGTTCCGCGGTCTGGACGAGCAGGGCAGGGAGGTCGAAGGCGTCGCCTCGGGCTTTCACGCCGTGGTCCTGCAGCACGAATACGACCATCTCGACGGCGTGCTCTATCCGAGCAGGATGACCGACCTGAGCAAGCTCGGCTTCGTCGAGGAGCTCGCCCGTTTCCCGCCGCAGGCAGCACCCGCATGAGCCTCTACGTCACGCCGGAGCGCGACGAGGCGATCGAGCTTCTCGCCGCCGCTACCGCCGGCACCAGGGAGCCCTGGACCATGGACGCCCTGCGGCGGGCGGCTGACCCCGACGCCGACCTGCTGTTCCCCGGCGGTCTCGTCGAACTCGTCGAGGCCTGGGCCGATCTCGCCGACCGGCGCATGATCGAGGCGGCCGCACAGGCCGGCGTTGATTCCGTCCCCAGCCTGACAGGACGCGTCAGGGCGGCCATCATGCTTCGGCTCGACGCCGCCGAGCCAAACCGCGCGCAGGTGCGGCGCGCGCTCGCGCAGCTGGCACTTCCCGGCAACGCGTCCATCGCCGCCAGGATGACGGCACGGACCGTCGACGCGATCTGGCGCGCTGCGGGCGACAGCGCCGCCGGCCTCTCTTGGTACACCAAGCGCGCCACGCTCGCCGGCGTCTATGGCGCGACCCTCCTCTGGTGGGTGGCCGCCGAACGCTCCCGCGAGGACACGCTCGCCTTCATCGATCGCCGCCTGGCCGGCGTCGCCCGTCTCGGCCGCCTCCGCCGACGTCCTTCCAACCCGCGCGCCGCCTGAGCGGCGCCCATGCCGGGCGGCAGGAAGCTCGCGGCGGCCGGCCTGTTTTTCGGTCTCGGCGTCCTGGTCCTGATCGTCCGGCATGTCGGCGTGGGCGACGTGCTCGTCGCGATGGCGGCGATCGGCTGGGGCTTTGCCGTCCTGATCGTCTTCCGGCTCGGCCTCGTCCTGCTGATGGGCGCGTCCTGGTGGGTGCTCGCCGACGCCCGCCCGGACGCCCGTCTGCTCCGTTTCGCCTGGGCGCGCCTGATCCGCGACAGCGCGTCCGAATGCCTGCCGCTGTCGCAGATCGGCGGCTTCGTGCTCGGCGCCCGCGCGCTCACCGTCGCCGGCGTGGGCGGCATGTTCGCTGCCGCCTCCACCGTGGTCGACGTCACGCTCGAGCTCGTCGCCCAGCTTTTCTACCTGTTCGGGGGCGTCTTCCTGCTGTGGCGCCTGCACCCCGACTTCCAGCTCCTGCGTCCGTTGCTGGCTGGCCTCGGCGCGCTCACCGCCGGCGCGCTCGGCTTCCTCGCCCTGCAGTCGCGCGGCGCCGGCCTGATCGAACGCGCATCCGCCAAGCTTCTGAGCAACTGGTCGGGCGCCAAGGCCGGCACGCGCGCGATGCTGGCCGAGCTCGCCGCGATCCATGCGAGCCGCAATGCCGTCCTCGGCGGCACCCTGCTGCACCTGCTCTGCTGGCTGGCCAACGGCGGCGAGGCCTGGCTCAGCCTGCGCCTGATGGGACATCCGGTCCCGATCGAGGCGGCGCTCGTCATCGACAGTCTTCTCTATGGTCTACGCAGCTTCGCCTTCATCGTGCCCAACGCGCTCGGCGTCCAGGAAGCCGGCTACGTGCTGCTCGGCGGCTTGTTCGGCTTGGCGCCGCACACGTGCCTGGCGTTGTCGCTGCTGCGGCGGGCCCGCGATCTGACCCTCGGTCTGCCGGCGCTCGCGACATGGCAGGCCCTCGAAGGGCGCCGCGCCTGGCGCGGGATCAATCAGTTCCCAGACGCCGAACGCCGGGAAGCGCCTGCAGCAGGTCGCTGACTACCGGAACAGGACCGACCCGGCGGCCGCCTCCGACTCCGCCCTGCATTCGGGCGCGTCCAGACCGCCGGCCGGCGCCGCCGCGATCTCGTGGCGGAGATCCTCGACGTCGGAGCGGAAATCGGTTTCGGCATGCAGCGCCGAGACCAGCGTGGACGCCGCGAGGTAGCCCGCCTCCACGTCGCTCGCCCAGTGCACGCCGCACACAACCCGGCTCTCCCCGAACACCCGTCCCCTCGCCAGGATCGCCGTCGCCCGGTCCGGCGCGGCTTCGGCCAGGATCAGCGCCAGGCTGTCGCCGATCGTCGTGTGTCCCGACGGGTAGGAGCCGTTCGCGGCCAGTCTCGGATCGCGCGCGACGCAGATCGGCGCGTCGTTGCCGACGAACGGGCGCTGCCTGTCGTAATGCCGCTTCGGCAGGCTGTAGAGGATCGAGACGTCTGCCTTGGCACGGTCCATGATGCGGAACAGGCTCGGGACCGTCGCTTGCGTGAGCCGCTTGCCGGCGGCGCACGAGAAATCGCCGGCGAGATCGGCGGCCGACAGCTCGGCGTCCCGCCTGGCGAGCGCCCATCGTCCGGACCCGTCCAGGCGCCTGGTCGCACGAAAGATCGCCTCGTCGGCGGCCTGCTGCGGCGATCCCGCTGCGGGGGGCGCCGGCAGGATCGCCAGCGCGAGCGGCATCCTGGCCGGATCGATGTAGGGCGCTTGATGGCCCTGCATCATCGAAGGCGCCTGCATCGCCGACGAGACGTGAGCGGTTTGCCCGAACGCCCGCCCGGCGATGCAGGCCAGGACCGCGCACATCGCTCTTCTCATCGCCTCTCGCCGATCGCGCGGCCCGACCACCGCGTCCGCTGCACCAGATGCACCATCGAAGCCGTTCCGATGACCGGCACCAGCAGACCGATCAGCGGCAGGCTTCCCGCCACCGCCAGCGCGACCCCGCCGGGCAGGATCTGCAGCCGGCGCGCGCGCCACAACGCCAGCGCCTCGCTGCGCTGCATCCGTCGCATCGCCACCGCGACGAACAATCCACGGCCGAGCGCCCATCCATTGATCGCCCAGCCCGCCACGATCCCCACGCCCGGGAGCGCCAGGGCCGCCAGCAGGCCGGCCAGCGTCAGCAGCAGCAGCCAGGCGCCCAGCACAAGACCGTCGCCCGCTTGCGACAGGAACGACGCGCCGGCCGGTCGAGGCAGATCCGGATACCAGCGCCGTTCCACCGCGGCGCAGATCGCCTCGAGGAACAGCGACGCGATCGCCGCCGCGACCGGCAGGAACAGCCAAAGCGCCAGCAACAGCGATCCCGCCCCGCCGAGCACGGCACCGGCATCCGCCAACGCCCGGTGCCCAGCCAGCAGCCGATGCAGGAACCATCCGCTCGATATCGTCAAGGCCGCGAACGAGGCCGCCGCGAGCGCCACGCTCCGGACCAGCACGTGAAGGAAGGCGGGGTCGCCGGCCTGACGCAGCGCTCGCAGCAAGGCGAGCGCCGCCATCGATCAGGCCGCGAGGCGGATGGAAACCTCGTCGGGCCGCATGATCACCAGCGCCTCGTAGTCGCCATGCAAGGAAGCGGTGATCGGCCCGGTCGAGAAATGAAGCTCGCCGATCCGGCGCACCGGCGTCACCTCGGCCGCTGTCCCGGTCAGGAACACCTCGTCGGCCGACGCCATCTCGTCCGGCATGATCGTCCGCTCGATCACCTGCAGCCCGCGCTTGCGCGCCAGCGCGATCACCGTGCGGCGCGTGATCCCGTCGAGGAAGCAATCCGGCGTCGGCGTATGGATGACGCCGTCGCGGACGAAGAAGATGTTGGCGCCCGTCGCCTCCGAGACATGTCCGCGCCAGTCCAGCATCAGCGCGTCGTTGAAACCCTGGCTCTCGGCGGCGTCCTTCGACATCGTCCCGATCATGTAGAGACCAGCGGCCTTCGCCTTGACCGGCGCCGTCTCCGGATGCGGCCGCTTCCACGACGCCATCGCCAGCGCGACACCCTTCAGACGGTCGGATCCGAACAGGTTCGGCCACTCCCAGACGGCCACCATCAGATGGATCGACGTCGCCCCCGCCGAGACCGACAACTGCTCCGACCCGCGCCAGGCCAGCGGCCGCACATAGGCGTTCGCGAGCCCGTTCGCCGCCAGCGTCTCGACGCACGCGCGGTCGATCTCGGACGCGCCGTAAGGAATCTCGAAACCCAGGATGCGCCCCGATTCGATCAGCCGCTCGCTGTGCTCGCGCAGGCGGAACACGTTGCCGCCATACGAGCGTGCGCCCTCGAATACCGCACTCGCATAATGCAGCCCATGGCTCAGCACGTGCAGCCTGGCCTGCCGCCAGGGGATCAACTTCCCATCCCACCAGATCTGGCCGTCGCGATCGTCGAACGGAACCAGCGCCATGACCAAACCCTCTCCCAGTCGGAACGGCGGAAAGACTATGGATCGCCCTTTGATAAGTCAACGAGACTGACGTATTATCGAGGAGTGCCGATTCGTGCAGCGATACGCATGACGACCCACCCGCCGCAGGCCGCACATGCCGGCGATAGCCTGCTGTTCCTCCGCGAGGAGCAGCTGCGCCAAGTGCAGGAGCTGCTGTTCTTCGCCTATCGCGACTTCGCCGGAAGTGCCGATCCGGTCCTCGACGAGTTGGGCCTCGGCCGCGCGCACCACCGCGTGCTCTATTTCGTCGGCGCCCGGCCGCGGGTGACCGTTACCGAGCTGCTGGTGCTACTTCGCATCACCAAGCAGAGCCTCGCCCGCGTGCTCGGCCAGCTCGTCTCCGAGGGCTACGTCGCGCACACCCGCGGCGTCACCGACCGTCGCCAGAAGCACCTCGTCCTGACCGACATCGGCCGTGCTCTCGAACGCCGCCTCTTCGAGCGCCAGCGCGAACTTCTCGTCGCCGCCTTCAGCGCAGCGGGCGTCGCCGCCGTCGAGGGGTTCCGCCGCGTCCTCGCCGGCATGTCCGACGAGCAGGCCGGCGAGGGGTGAGCGACCAGGCGCACGTCCTCGTCGTCGACGACGACGGAAGGCTGCGCGCGCTCCTGCAGCGATATCTCGCCGAGCAGGGCTTCCGCGTGACCGTCGCCGCCGACGCCGTCGACGCCCGCGCGCGGCTCGGTTCGATCCAGCCCGACGCGATCGTGCTCGACGTCACCATGCCCGGCGAGGACGGCATGACGCTCACCCGCGCGCTTCGCGCCAAGAACTCCGACGTGCCGATCCTGCTGCTCACGGCGCGGGGCGCTCCCGAGGACCAGATCGAGGGCTTCGAGGCGGGTGCGGACGACTATCTCGGCAAGCCGTTCGAGCCGCGCGTCCTGCTGCTTCGCCTTCGCGCCCTGCTCCGCCGGATCGCCCCGCCGGCGTCCACCGAGAACGATCGTCCGATCCGGCTCGGGTCGCTCGATTTCGACCCGGTGCGCGGATTGCTCGCCCATGACGGCGGTCCGATCCACCTCACCGGCGGTGAGGTGGCGCTGCTGACCGTGCTCGCCCGCCGGCCGGGCGAGATCTTCTCGCGCGAGGATCTCGCCCGCATCCTCGAGATGGACGAGACCGGCGAGCGGGCGATCGACGTGCAGGTCACCCGCCTGCGCCGCAAGATCGAGCCCGATCCGCGCGAGCCGCGCTTCCTGCACACCGTGCGCAGCCGCGGCTACGTCCTCAAGCCGGGCAGCTGAGTTTGTGCCCCTGCAAAGAAGGTCGGGGCTCCGCGCCACACCGGGGCAGAGCCCCGGGAAGCCTCGCTTAGATGCGCATCCGGCTCGAACGCCCGCTCCGGCGTTTCCTGCCGCGCAGCCTGCTCGGACGGTCGCTGCTGATCATCCTGATCCCGCTCATTCTCATCGAAGCCATCGCGCTGCAGATCTTCTACGGCAGCCATCTCAACATCGTCTCGCGCCGGCTCTCGGCCGCGGTCGCCGGCGAAGTTGTCGAAACGATCGACCTGATCGCGCGCTTTCCCGCGCCGGCCGACCGCGACTGGATCATCGCGTCCGCCCGCAGGCATTACGGCCTCACCATGACGCTGGAACCCGCCGCGCATCTGCGGTTCGGTCACCGGACCAACATTCTCGGGCCGATGGACGACGACCTCGCCGCCGCGATGCGCGAAATCGTCCGGCTGCCCTTCACCATGGACTGGACCAGCGACCCGCAGGAGGTGCTGCTGCGCGTTGCGGTCGACGGTGGCGTGCTGGCCATCGAGGCGCCGCGCAAGCGGCTCGACACCGGTGCGCTCTATCTGTTCATGTTGTGGTTGACCGGCAGTTCGCTGCTCCTGTTCGCCATCGCCGCCCTGTTCATGCGCAACCAGGTGCGCGCCATACGCCGCCTGTCGCGCGCCGCCGAGACCCTCGGCACCGGCCGCGACACCGGCCCGATCAAGCCCGAGGGCGCGCAGGAGGTTCGCCGCGCCGCTTCGGCCTTCAACAGGATGCAGGAGCGCATCGGCCGCTTCGTCAGCCAGCGCACCGAGATGCTGGCCGGCGTGAGCCACGATCTCAGGACCCCGCTGACCCGCATGCGCCTCACGCTCGCCATGCTGCCCCGTTCGACCGGCGCGATCGACCTCTCGGCCGACATCGCCGGCATGGTGTCGGACGCCGACGAGATGGAGCGCATGATCGACGGCTATATCGCTTTCGCTCGCGGCGAGGGCGCCGAGCGGATGCGCTCGACCGACCTCTCCTCGATCGTCGAGGATGTCTGCAGCAGCGCGCGCCGCGCCGGACTATCGGTCGAGCTCGCCGCCATGCACCGCGTCGACCTGCCGCTTCGCCCCGACGCGATGCGCCGCGCGATCACCAACCTCGTCGACAACGCCCAGCGTCATGCCGGACAGGTCGCGGTCGCCTTGCAGGCCCAGCGCCGCCAGGTTCAGGTCCTCGTCGACGACGACGGTCCCGGGATTGCTCCCGAACAGCGCGAGACGGTGTTCAGGCCGTTCGAAAGCGGTGCACACGGCGGCACGGGCCTGGGCCTGACCATCGCGCGCGACATCGTGCGCGCCCACGGCGGCGACATCGTGCTCGAGGCCAGCCCGTTGGGTGGCCTGCGCGCCCGCGTCTGGCTGCCCCTGTGAACGCCGCACAGATGCTGGTGCCGGCGTCGCTGCCGCTCTCGGGCAGCGAGCTGTATGGCGGCCTGTTCTGGCCGATCTACGCGATCTGGATCGTCGCCGAAACCTTCGTGCTCTCACGGCGGCGCGCCGCCCGCGTCGCCGCGGCGAGCCGGGATCGAGGTTCCATCCGACTGCTTCGGCTGACGCTGTTCCTGGCCATCCTGGCCCTGTTCATCAGTGCGACGCGAATCCAGCAAGCTGCGTTCCCGGCCGGCCGACCGGCTCTGTTCTATGCCGGCCTCACCCTGATGGTCGCCGGGCTCGCACTGCGCTGGTGGGCCGTGCGCGAGCTTGGCCGCTTCTTCACCTTCGACGTCGCCATCCATGCCGGGCAGCACGTCGTGCAGGCGGGACCCTATCGCCTGGTCCGCCACCCCGCCTACACCGGCAATCTGCTGACACTGTTCGGGATCGGCCTCGCGCTGGGCAACTGGTTGGGATTGGCGCTGATGCTGACCCTGGTCGGCGCCGGCTACGGGTTTCGCATCCGAGTCGAGGAGGCGGCACTTGTGCTCGCTCTGGGCGAGCCCTATCGCGCCTACATGGCAAGGACGTGGCGGCTCGTGCCGCTCGTCGTCTGACCCGCCGACACCAGGGGCGCGGATGCTACGGGAGCGTGTTGCCGGCGCCGCCGCCGCCGCCGGCGCTGCCGTTCGGGTTGGTCCCGGCAGGACCGAGCAGACCGGCGGGATTGTAGCGGCCGACATTGCCGATCACCTGCTGCAGGAAGCTGGCCTCGCTGCCGGGCGACGGCGTCGTGTGACCGTCCATCGCGACCCGGACCGCGTCCTTGCCGGTCGCGCGATGCATGCCGACCAGCGTCCCGTTGTTGTCGAAATTCAGCACCAGCGCCTGCTGCCGGTCGATCGAAGGGAAGCTCGCGATGGCCGGCTCCGTCTGCTCGCCGACATAGATCCACGTGTTGTCGTCGAAGGTGGCCCGCGTCGTCGGCGAGCCGATCAGCGAGGTGACGTCGGCGCGCGTGCTGGTTCCCGGCACCAGCTGCCCGTAATCGATCGGATCGACCAGGTTGCCGCGGATCTGCTTGTTCGCCTGGAAATACTGGCAGCCGCCGAGGCCGACCGACGCGATCAGGAGAGCGTGAAGCGACAGCCGGGTCGGGCGCACGATAATCGTTCCTCAGTTGCTCGTCCGGTGCCGCATCGACCTCACGGTGTCAACACTCGCAGGAACCGTCATGACGCCACCCCCGGAACTTGAACGACCTTTCGCGCTCGCCCGCCTCGCTGGGGAGGTCAGCGTCGACGTTCGCGCCGACCCCGACGAACTGGTCCGGATCGCGGGGCGCCTGCGGATAGAGGCGGTGAGCAGGCTCGAGGTGCGCTTCTCGCTTCACCGCCTCGCCGCCGGAGTGATCGAAGCCGACGGCGCCCTGGCCGCCCTCGTCACCCAGCAATGCGTGGTCACGCTCGAGCCCTTCGAACAGCCGGTCGAGGAGCGCTTCACGGTCCGTTTCGTGCCCGACGAACCCGACGACGAGAGCATCGACCCCGACTCTATCGACGAGATCCCTTACCAGGGCGACCGGATCGACCTCGGCGAGGCCGCCATCGAGCAGCTGGCGCTGGCCCTGGACCCTTTCCCCCGCAAGCCGGGAGCCGCCTTGTCCGCCGAAGTCACGGCGGAGAGCGGAGACGATACCGTCGCCGCGACGATCCATCCGTTCGCGCGGCTGCGCGCGCGCCGCGACCCGACCTGACCTGGATGGTCCTCGCTTGCGGCTGCCATCGCCCTCTGGTAGAGGCCCCGGCCTGGTTCGCGGGCCGCCCGCGCGGCAAACAGGTCCAGGGAGGGGCCGGTCACCATGGCAGTTCCGAAGCGCAAGACATCGCCGTCCCGGCGCGGCATGCGACGCAGCCACCAGGCCCTGACCGTCGAAGCCTTCAACGAATGCGGCAACTGCGGCGAACTCAAGCGTCCGCACCACGTCTGCTCGCAATGCGGCCACTACGATGGCCGCGAGGTGGTCGGCGCGGGCAAGGCTCTGAAGGGCACCGTCCGGGTCTGAGGCTCGAGGTCCTGCGGTCGAGACCGGCCACACCAACCCGCATGCCGGCGTGAACGAAGCCTACACCCTGGCCATCGATGGCATGGGCGGCGACCAGGCTCCTTCCATGGTGGTGTCCGGGCTCGAGATCGCGGCGGAGCGGCACCCCGCCGCGAGATTTCTCCTGGTCGGAGACGAAGGCGCGATCGGTCCGCTGCTGTCGGAGACACGGCGCGCCAGGCTCGCCTGCACCGTGCGGAACGCTTCCGAGACGATCCCCAACGAACTCAAGCCGACGGCAGCGCTGCGCCTGCGCGACAGCTCGATGCGCGTGGCCTTCGACGCGGTCGCTGGTGGCCAGGCAAAGGGGGTCGTCTCGGCCGGCAACACCGGAGCGATGCTGGCGCTCGCCAAGATCGTGATCAAGACGATGGCCGGGATCGATCGGCCGGCGATGGCCGCCCTGTCGCCCTCGGCGCGGGGCGACGTCGTCATGCTTGATCTCGGCGCCAATCTCGCCTGCGACACCCGCAACCTCGTCGAGTTCGCCATCATGGGCGACGCCTTCGCCCGCGCCGTGCTCGGCCTCACCCAGCCGACGATCGGGCTGCTCAACGTGGGCTCCGAGGAAGGCAAGGGGGACGACAAGCTGCGGCGCGCGGCCCAGGTGCTGCGACGCAGCCACATCGCCGAGCAGTTCCAGGGATTCGTCGAGGGCCACGACATCACGGCCGGACGCACCGACGTCGTCGTCACCGACGGCTTCACCGGCAACGTGGCACTCAAGACCGGGGAGGGTGCGATGCGCATGGTCAGCGACCTCCTCCGCCAGGTGTTCTCCAGCAGTCTCGCCTCCAAGCTGGGTTATGTCCTCGCCCGACCCGGCCTCGAGCGCCTTCGCGAGTGGCTCGACCCGCGTCGATACAATGGGGCGGTGCTGCTCGGGCTGAATGGCGTGGTGGTGAAGTCGCACGGCGGCACCGACGCCGAGGGTTTCGCGCACGCGGTCGACGTCGCGATGGACATGGTGACCTACGGCTTCAACGAACGGATCCGTGACGGTCTCGGCCGGATCGGCGACCGGAGCGGCGACGCGCCCGGCGAGGCTGGCGAGGGCGACGACGGTCCGCGCCTGGCCGCCGCCACATGACCGGTCGGGAGCAACGCTGATGGGGCGTTCGCGTATCGTGGGCGTCGGCTCGTACCTGCCGTCGCGAGTGGTCACCAACGAGGAGCTGGCACTCACGGTCGACACCTCGGACGCCTGGATACGCGAGCGGACCGGCATCGCGCAGCGCCATATCGCCAACGCCGAGGAGACCACGATCTCGATGGCGACGAGGGCTGCCCAGGCCTCGCTCGACTCCGCGGGCCTGACGGCGGCCGACATCGACTGCATCGTGCTGGCGACCGCCACTCCCGACCAGGCGTTCCCGTCCAGCGCCGTGGGCGTCCAGGCGGCACTCGGCGTCGAGCGCGGCTTCGCGTTCGACGTGTCCGCCGCCTGTTCCGGCTTCATCTTCGGGCTGGGCGTCGCCGACAGCTTCATCCGCACCGGCCAGGCAAGCACCGCGCTGGTGATCGGCAGCGAGGTCTATTCGCGGATCATGGACTGGCAGGACCGGGCGACCTGCGTCCTGTTCGGCGATGGCGCGGGCGCCGTGGTCGTTCGCGGCGGTGGCACGGACGGCGACGGCATCCTCTCGACGCATCTCCATTCGGACGGCAGGTTCGCGAATCTCCTCTATGTCGACGGCGCCGTCGGCCGCCCCGACCGACCCGGTCACCTGATGATGCAGGGCCGCGAGGTGTTCCGCCATGCGGTCGCCAAGCTCGCCGAAGTCGTCGACGAGGCGCTCGCGGCCAACGGTCTGGATCATTCCGCCATCGACTGGCTCGTCCCGCATCAGGCCAATCGCCGCATCATCGACGCCATGGGCCGCAAGCTCGGATTGGCGTCGGAGCGCGTCGTGATCACCGTCGAGCGCCACGCCAACACTTCGGCGGCCTCGATCCCCCTCGCTCTTGATGAAGCGGTGAAGGATGGCCGGATAAGGCGCGGTGATCTCGTCGTGATGGAGGCCTTGGGCGGTGGCCTGACCTGGGGGTCCGCCCTGGTGCGGATGTAGCGCCACAGGTCGAGGCGATACGTCGGCGGCGGCCATCGCGTGCGTTGACGCTGCCGAATGCGCCTGCCTAGGTTCCGCCATGAACACGGTCACGCGAGCCCACCTGGCCGAGCAGATCTACATGCAGGTGGGCCTTTCGCGAAACGAATCAGCCGACCTGCTGGAAACCGTGCTCGATCGCCTGGCGATCGTGCTGGAAGCTGGCGAATCCGTCAAGATCAGCGGCTTCGGGACCTTTTCCGTGCGGCAGAAGGGGCGCCGCGTCGGCCGTAATCCGAAGACCGGAGTCGAGGTCCCGATCATGCCGCGCTGCGTCCTGGTGTTCCGCCCCAGCCAAGTGATGCGCGCGCTCGTCAATGGGGATCAGCCGCCGCCGGACGATGATCTGGGAGAGGTCGATTGAGCGGCGGCGCGGGCGATCATGCGCCGCCCGGCGGACGCTTGCGCAAATCGCCCTCGGCATTCCGCACGATCAGCGAGGTGGCCGACGAGCTTCACATCCCGCAGCATGTGCTCCGGTTCTGGGAGACACGCTTTCCCCAGGTCAAGCCCCTCAAGCGCGGCGGCGGTCGCCGCTACTACCGGCCCGACGACATCACGCTGCTGCGCAGCATCGCCCACCTGCTCTATATCCAGGGCTACACCATCAAGGGGGTGCAGCGGCTGCTGCGCGAGGGCGGTGGCGCCCTTCCCGAGGACATCCCGCCCGCGAGCGAGGCCGAACGCCGGGAAGGAGAGCATCTCGACGAGCTCGATCTGCCGGCGCCCGAGCCGACGCCCGACCCGAGATCTCCCGTCGGACAGGAACGCGCCGGTGCGCGCGAGGCAGCACTGCTCGAGCTGCTCGCCGAACTCGAAGCCATGCGCGCGCTCCTTCCTGACTGAGCGGCTTGCCCGGTCCTCCTCGCCCTGTTATCCCGATGCCGGCCGGCGAGTGGACGGGCAGTAGCGCAGCCTGGTAGCGCATCAGTCTGGGGGACTGGGGGTCGTG
>CAXTUK010000009.1:0-23239 GCA_964247395.1 uncultured Acetobacteraceae bacterium | reverse complement strand
CCCGCGGACTGGCTGATGCGGTCTCGACGGCCGTGAGCCTGGCGTTGCAGCACGGGGTGCCGCTGGATCGGTTCGTGGACGCGTTCGCGCATGGGCGTTTCGGCGGGTCGGGAGCAGTGGAGGGCGATCCGGCGATCCTATCTGCGAGTTCGCCGCTCGACTACGTGATGCGAGCGCTGGCCGACGCCTATCTTGGCCGGCATGTCGCCGATCCGCCGGCAGACGCCGTTGCTGCCGCTCGGCCTGACCGGTGAGGCAGGAAGCCACCCGGCGCCTGCCACCTGCGTGCGGCAGCGGGCCTTGCGGCTGGTGAGTCTTTCGTGAGCGTTGCGTCGCGTCTGGCGGCGCTGGGTCTGGCATTTCCGGCCCCCTCCGTGCCGGTCGCCAACTATGTCGCCTTCGTCCGGCACGGGTCGATGGTGACGGTCTCCGGTCAACTGCCTCTCGTCGACGGCTCGATGTCGGCTGTTGGGCGGCTCGGCGCCGAGGTGTCGGTCGAGGCCGGAGCATTGGCCGCGCGGGCGTGCCTGCTCAATCTGTTGGCGCAGGTCGAGGCGGCGGCAGGCGACGTCGAGCGCGTGCGCGTGGTGAGGCTTGGCGGCTTCATCGCGAGCACGGCCGACTTCACGAGGCATGCCGAGGTGATGAATGGCGCGTCGGACCTGGCCGTCGCACTGTTCGGCGAACGCGGGCGGCACGCAAGAAGCACCGTCGGCGTCGCATCGCTGCCGCTCGGGGCCGCGATCGAACTCGAGGGGACGTTCGAGATCGCCTCGTAGCGGCGCGTGGACGGGTCGGGTCCAGGTCCCATATCGGCAGCGATGACGCAATCCCTGACATGTACCCTGCATCGCTCGATCCACGAGATCGCGCAGTCCGACTGGGACCGCTGCGCCGGGAGCGACAATCCGTTCGTCAGCCACGCCTTCCTGTCCTGCGTCGAGGACAGCGAGTCGACGGGCAAGCGGACCGGCTGGATGCCCCAGCACGCCGCGTTGCGTGACGGCTCGGGCCGCCTGGTGGCGGCGGCGCCGATGTATGCGAAGGGGCACAGTTATGGCGAGTACATCTTCGACCATTCCTGGGCGCACGCCTTCGAGCGGGCGGGCGGATCGTACTACCCGAAGCTGCTGGTCGCCTCTCCGTTCAGCCCGGTGCCAGGCCCGCGGCTGCTGCGCGATCCGATGGCGGGGCCGCCGGCCTCCGCGATCGCGGAGGCCTTGCGCGAGGCCTGCGAGGCGCTCGACCTGTCATCGGTGCATGTCAATTTCTGCACTGCCGGGGACTGGGACGCGCTGGGAACGCAGGGCTGGCTGCGCCGCATCGGGATGCAGTTCCATTGGAGGAACGAGGATTATGCCGATTTCGACGAATTTCTCGGCGCGCTGAGCGCACGCAAGCGGAAATCGATCAAGCGTGAAAGGCGTGATGCCCAGAACGCCGGGCTGGAATTCGTGACGCTGCGAGGGCCCGAGATCACGCCCAGAGACTGGAAGGCCTTCTATCGCTTCTACCTGTCGACGATCGACCGGAAATGGGGAAGTGCCTATCTGACCGAGAAGTTCTTCCCGCTGTTGTCGGAGCGACTCGGGGATCGGGTGGTGCTGATGATGGCGAGACACGGCGGCGGTCCGGTCGCCGGCGCCTTGAATCTCGCCGGGCGTGATGCGCTTTACGGTCGCAACTGGGGTTGTGTCGGCGACTGGCCATTTCTGCACTTCGAACTGTGCTATTATCGAGCCATCGACTTCGCGATCGCGACTCGACTGTCTCGAGTCGAAGCCGGGGCGCAAGGCGAGCACAAGATCCAGCGCGGCTATCTGCCGGTGCCGACCTATTCGGCCCATTGGATCGCTCATGGTGGCCTGCGTCGCGCCGTCGACAGCGCATTGACCGAGGAGCGGCCGGCTTGCCTGAGAGAGATCGAGGCGCTGTCGACCCTTTCGCCCTTCCGAGAAGCCGGGCAATGACCGTGACGATGGCCGGCCACCGTTGCCGGCACCGCCGAAGGATCCGTCGATGAGCGAGCAAGCCAAGAAGACCGATGAACGTGTGCGCATCCGCGCCTATCATCTCTGGGAGAAGGACGGCCGGCCGCACGGACGCAATGAGGAATACTGGGCGCGCGCGCTGGCCGAAGTGCAGGTCGAAGAGGCGCAGGAGAGGTCGGCGCCTGCGACGGGCGGAGACGTGAGCCGCTAGGCCGTGACGAGGGCCTCCCTGAACCGGGCATCGATCCTTTCGAGGAAGGCCTCGGTGGTCAGCCAGGGTTGCTCGGCGCCGATCAGCAGCGCGAGATCCTTGGTCATCGAGCCGGACTCGACCGTCTCGACGCACACCCGCTCGAGGGTCTCGGCGAAGCGGACCAGTTCGGGCGTCTCATCGAACCGGCCGCGATAAATCAGGCCGCGGGTCCAGGCGAAGATCGAGGCGATCGGGTTGGTGCTGGTCGCCCTGCCCTTGCGATGCTCGCGGTAGTGGCGGGTGACGGTTCCGTGCGCGGCCTCGGCCTCGACGGTGCGGCCGTCGGGGCTGAGCAGGACGCTGGTCATCAGACCGAGGCTGCCGAAGCCCTGGGCGACGATGTCGCTCTCGACATCGCCATCATAATTCTTGCAGGCCCAGACATAGCCGCCGTTCCATTTCAGGGCGGCGGCGACCATGTCGTCAATCAGGCGATGCTCGTAGGTCAGGCCGAGCCGGTCGAATTCGCTCTTGAACTCGGTCTCGTAGATCGTCTGGAACGTGTCCTTGAACATGCCATCATAGGCTTTGAGGATGGTGTTCTTGGTCGAGAGATAAAGCGGCAGCTTGCGGCTGGCCGCGTATGAGAAGCTGGCGCGCGCGAAGCCCTCGATCGACGCCAGCGTGTTGTGGATGCCGAGCGCCACGCCCGGACCCTTGAAATCATGGACTTCGAGCTCGAGCGGCTCGCCGCCGCCGGCCGGCTGATAGTTGAGAGTAACCCGGCCCGGTCCGGGGATCTTGGTCTCTGCGGCGCGATAGATGTCACCGTAGGCGTGGCGGCCGATGACGATCGGCTGGGTCCAATGCGGGACCAGTCGGGGGACGTTGCGGCAGACGATCGGCTCGCGGAAGATGGTGCCGTCGAGGATGTTGCGGATGGTGCCGTTCGGGCTGCGCCACATCTTCTTCAGACCAAATTCCGCGACGCGAGCCTCGTCGGGCGTGATGGTCGCGCATTTCACCGCGACGCCATGTTCCCTGGTGGCGTTCGCGGCCTTGACCGTTACCCGATCGTCGGTCGCGTCGCGATGCTCGATGCCGAGGTCGAAGTAGGCGAGCTCGATGTCGAGATGCGGCAGGATCAGCGTCTCGCGGATGAAGCGCCAGATGATCCGCGTCATCTCGTCGCCGTCCATTTCGACGAGCGGGGTCTTCACGCTGATTTTCGCCATCGGCCAGTCCTGTCGAATGTGATGTGTGGATTGGGTTCAGCGCCGATACGGCATCGGCAGCAGATCGCGGATCGGCACGCGGGCGAGGGACAGCAGGCCGCCGACGATGACGCTGGCACCGGGGTCGAAATCGAGCAACATCTCGCGGCATGCCCCGCAGGGCGAGACGACGGCGATGTCGCGGTCGGCCTCTTCGGCCTTGGGATGGCGGACGGCGACCGCGACTTCGACGGTTCCGTCGCCTTCGATGATGGCTCGGCCGAGGGCCACGGCTTCGGCGCAGACCGACAGCCTGCCGACGGTGGCGCCGAGGTGAATGCCGGGCCAGACGCGACCGTCGCGTGAACGGATGGCGGCTGCGACCATGTGCCAGAATGGCCGGTAATGCCGGGCGAGCACCTCGCGCGCGCGCTCGATGAGGGCCAGGTCTTCGGGCGACAGCTTCATGGCTGCCGAAGCGGCGGTCGAGGGAGGTCTGGCAAGCATGGGCAGACGCAAGGCGACTTTCGTCAACGCGTCAGTCGGCGGCGTCGGCTTCCTCATCGTCGGGACCGACGAGCAGCGCATCGGCGACGACGGTCGCCTGGTCGCGGATGCGTCGCTCGATCGAGGCCGCCACTTCAGGATGGTCACGAAGGAACTGCTTGGAATTCTCGCGCCCCTGCCCGATCCGCTGGCTGTCATGGCTGAACCAGGCGCCGGATTTCTCGACGATGCCGGCCTTGACCCCGAGGTCGATGAGTTCGCCAACCTTGCTGATGCCCTCTCCATACATGATGTCGAACTCGACCTGGCGGAACGGGGGAGCGAGCTTGTTCTTGACCACCTTCACGCGGGTCTGGTTGCCGGCCACCTCGTCCCTGTCCTTGATCTGCCCGATCCGGCGGATGTCGAGGCGCACGGACGCGTAGAATTTCAGGGCGTTGCCGCCGGTCGTGGTCTCGGGATTGCCGAACATGACGCCGATCTTCAGCCTTATCTGGTTGAGGAAGATCATCATGGTCTTCGAGCGTGACACCGAGCCGGTGAGCTTGCGCAGCGCCTGGCTCATCAGTCGGGCGTGCAGGCCGACATGGCTATCGCCCATGTCGCCCTCGAGCTCGGCGCGCGGGACGAGAGCGGCGACGCTGTCGATGACCAGGACGTCGATCGCGCCCGAGCGGACCAGCGTATCGGCGATCTCGAGCGCCTGTTCGCCGGCGTCAGGCTGGCTGATCAGCAGTCCGTCGACGTCGACGCCAAGCTTTTTCGCGTAGCTCGGATCGAGCGCGTGTTCGGCGTCGATGAAGGCACATGTGCCTCCCAGTTTTTGGGCTTCGGCAATGGCGTGCAAGGCGAGCGTGGTCTTGCCGGAGCTTTCCGGGCCATAGATTTCGATGATCCGTCCGCGCGCGAGGCCGCCGATGCCCAGAGCCATGTCGAGGCCGAGAGAACCTGAGGAGATCACTTCGAGCTGTTGATCGTCGCCGCGTTGCCCGAGGCGCATGATGGAGCCCTTGCCGAACGCACGCTCGATCTGGCTCAGCGCGCCGTCCAGTGCCTTGGCCTTGTCCATCGATCACCTCATGCCTTGCGGGCGGCGTTTCGAGCGTTCGCGAGGAAGACTCGCGGCCGATGACATTCCCATGAGTCCATCGCCGCCTGCAACACGAGAGGGATGAAAACCGGGTCGGACGATGGCTCTGAAGTCGAGAAAATGTTCTTGATCTGTTCGGTCGGATCGAAATCGAAACTTTGACGCCGGTTCCCGACGACGGAACTGCTCGCAGGGTCACCTGATCGACGAGCGTTTCTGCTGATCGAGGCGCCAGATATAGGCGATGACCGCAGCCACCGCCTGGAACTGCTCGCGGGGGACCTCCTCGTCGAGAGGGATTTTGAACAGCGTGCGGGTCAGAGGCGGGTTCGACACGAGCGGGACCCGGTGGTCGCGGGCGACGGCTCTGATCCTGGCGGCGACTTCGTCCGCCCCCTTAGCGACGACCCTCGGCGCCTGCTTGCTGCCCTGCTGGTAGGAAAGGGCCACGGCGTAGTGGGTGGGGTTGGTCAGGACGACGGTGGCGGTCGGAACCGCCGCCATCATGCGTTGGCGCGCCCGCGCCCGGCGAAGCGCCCGCAACCTTCCCTTCACCTGCGGGTTGCCGTCCTCCTTGCTCTCGTCGCGCAGATCCTGGCGGCTCATTCGCAGGTCGCGCGCCCGACTGATTCGAACCCAGGCGACGTCCAAGCCGGCAATCACCAGCTGGACGGCCAGCAGCATGATCACGGCGGTGAACAAAAGGCGGCTCAGATGCTGTCCGACGATGCCGATCGGCAGGAGACCCGACCGGGCAAGCGGTCCGACATTGCTGACAAGGATCTGCCGGCCCACCAGGCCGAAGGCGGCGAGCTTGACGAGAGACTTGAGGGTCTCGACGAGGTTGGTCAGGCCGAACACCCGTTTGACGCCGCGTGCCGGGCTGATCCTGGCAAGGTCGGGCACGAGCCCCTTGGCATGGAGGGCCACGCCGCTCTGAAGGAACGTTGCTGCGACCACGGACATCGTCGCGATCCCGATGATGGGAAGGGCGAACCGAGCGACAGGAGCTGCCAGTTCGCCGGCAAGGGCGCGAGCGTTGCCGCCGTCGAGATGGAACTGCCCGCTGGCCGCGATCAGGTTGCGCAGGACGACGGCAAGCTGGTCGCCGGTCCCGCCGAGCGACGCCCAGAGCATCAGAGCGCCGGCGCCGAGTCCCACGAGCCCTCCGACCTCTCGGGAGATCGGGACGTTGCCCTCCTCGCGCGCGCGCTGCAGCCGTCGAGGTGTGGCGGCCTCCGTGCGTTCGCCACTTCCCTCGCCTGCGTCAGCCATGCACCAGATCGATCAACCTGAGCAGGTCGGTCCGCGCGATGTCTTCCCACCCGCTTAACAGTGGACCTGCAAGGAAGGCGAGAAGCAGCATGCCCCCGAGCACCTGCCCCGGCATCAAGGCGGAGCCGGTCTGCAGGCCCGGGACGAAGCGCGCGAGTATGCCGAGAGCCACCTGCCAGACGGTTCCGATCAGGAAAAAGGGAGCGGCCAGGCGCAGGCCGATTCCGAACGCGTCGCCGGTCGCAGCGATGACACCCTGGGCCGCATCCCCGGTCGGCAAACCCGAGCCGACCGGGATCAACCGGTAGCTGCCGCAGAGCGCTTCGAGCGGCAGCATGTACAAGCCCGACGACAGCAGCAGAACCGGCGCTGCCAGCGAGAAAAGCCGTGCCGTCGCACTGGCCTGGGCGCCGAGTTCGGGATCCGGCTGGACGACGCTGGTCAGGCCGGTCATCAGCGAGATGAACTGCCCGGCGATCGGCAGCGCAAGGGCGACGAGGCGCGCGAGCCAGCCGATGAGGTAGCCGGTGGCGATCTCGACGACGACCAGCCGCAAGAGCTGAAACGGTGCCGGTTGCGCGGTGATGCCTGCCCCGAGCACGAGCGGCGCGATCAACAACGTCAATCCGAGAGCCAAGCCCGCGCGCACCATCATCGGCGGTTCCGCCTCGCCCAGCCCCGGCAGCACGGACACCGCACCGCCGACGCGGCAGAGGACAAGCGCGCCGCCGAATGCGAGACCGGGCAGATCAAGCTGTGCCGCCAGCGAGCTCCCCGGCATGTCAGGATCCGCCGACGACGATCACCTGGTCGAACAAGGATCGCGCATAGGTCGCCAGGGACGTGAACAGGAAGTGGCCAAGAAACGCCAGTACACCGACCAGTCCGAGCATTTTCGGGACGAATGCAAGCGTCTGCTCGTTGATCTGGGTGACGGCTTGGACGAGCGATACGACCAGGCCGATGGCCAACACCGAAATGAGTGGTGGTGCGCTCAACTTGAGGATGATCAGAAAGGTGTCGTGCAGCGCTGCAGCGACGTCTCCCTCCTGCATGACGGTGCCCCTCCTGGCTAGCGCGGAAACAACGATCGGCAGCGCGTCGGTCAGATCGCCATGCGCATGATTTCCTGATAGGCCTGGACCACCTTGTCGCGGACCGTCACGATCTCCTGCAGGGCCAATTGCGCTTTCGAGATGGCCGTCGCGACGTGAGTGACATCGCCGCCATTGGCGACGGCGTCGATGGCGCTCGCATCGGCCTGCTGGCCGAGCGCTACCGCATCGCCAAGCGCCTGGTTCAAAGTCGCGCCGAAGCTCGTACCCGATCCAGTCGAATCCGATGCCTGCCGATAGGCGTTTGCAGCCGACTGGGGAGTAACGGTCAGCGTCGAGATGGTCATCGCAGCATCTCGAGCGTCCGCGCCAGCATCGAACGGGTGACCTGCATGACGTCAAGGTTGGCGCTGTACGAGCGTTCAGCCTCCTTCATGTCCATCATCTCAACGAAACTGTTGACATTCGGCAGCTTAACATAGCCGTTTGCGTCAGCAGCGGGATGAGACGGTTCGTAACGGGTCTCGAAGGGCGTCGGGTCGCGATCGATGCTGCGGACCGCAACTCCGGAAGGGCCGTCCTGGCTGACGAGAGCCTCAAAGGTGACTGTCTTGCGGCGGTAAGGATCGGCGCCGGGCGTGGAGCCGGTAGTATCCTGGTTCGCCAAGTTTTCCGCGATGATCCGCAAACGTGACGTTTGTGCATCCATTCCCGATGCCGACACGTCAAGTGTAGAGGCGAAATCCATCCCGGATCTCCGACCTAGCTCGACGAACCGCCGACGTCGAGTGCCGTCATCGTGAGTCCGACATATTTGTGAAAGAGTGTGGTGGTGAGTTGCTGCTCGGCGTTCGTGTCGGCAACCAGCATCATCTGATGCTCCATCGACACCGCGTTGCCGTCTGGCGCGTGCTCGCCGTCAGTTTCGGTTCCGTTCCTCGTGGCCTCAGATCCCGGAAGGTCGGCCGGATCGGTGCGTTGCAGGCGCAACTCGAATGGCGACAATGTTTCGGCAAAGGGAGCGAGATCACGTGGCTTGTAGCCGGGCGTGTCGGCGTTGGCGACATTGCTTGCCAACACGCGTGTGCGCGCATCGAGCCACGCAAGCTTGCGTTCAGCCAAGGTGAAGAAATCGGACGTAGTTGACGGTAGCATCACGAACACCTCGTCTTCGACCGGAAGATGACCGAAGAGCGTTTCGAGAAGATTAACGTCGTGCCGGGTCCCTCGCCCACTCGCTTTTCCTTTCCGGTCTCGATATGATATGCAGCGTCCGATCGTAAGTTGCAACCCCTTCATGCCTGGGAACACTTTCCTTGACCGCAGTCTCGATGACCGAAGCGGCTGCCGCCCTGTTTCTCGTGCTGCTCTCGATCGTCGTTCTCGGTCACGCCGCGCGTCGCCTCCGTCTTCCGTTCGTAAACGGTGGGCAAGACGGACGACGCGGCCGCCTGGCCATGCGGTCATCCCTTGCGCTCGACCCAAAACGACGTCTGCTGATCTTCGCCTGCGACGGACGAGAGGGCTTGTTGCTTCTCGGTCCGCAGGGGGATGTCCTGCTCGGGTGGTTCGACGAGACATGGCGTGCGGAGCCATGAGGTACAGGCTTGCGCTGCTGCTCTGCTTCGTTGCGATCGTCGCCTGTTTGTGGCCGGGACGTTCCGCTCTGGCGCAATCGATCAGCCTTGATCTGGGCGGGGGACCCCCTGGTAGCGCCGGGATGACGGGTCGGATCGTTCAGCTCACCGCACTCGTGACCATGCTGTCGCTAGCTCCTAGTCTGCTTGTCACGCTGACTGCCTTCACGCGGATTGTCATCGTGCTCTCATTGCTGCGGAGCGCGCTCGGGGCGCAAGGCACGCCGCCCAACCCGGTCCTGATCGGGCTCGCGCTTTTTCTGACGTTGTTTGTGATGCAACCGGTGCTCGACCAAGCGTGGGCGCACGGCGTCCTGCCCATGATCAACAACCAGTTACCGGAACTTGAAGGTCTCACGGAGACCGCAAAGCCGTTCCATCACTTCATGGCTGCGAACGCCCGTGCCGGCGATGTGCGGCTATTCTTGGACCTGGCGCACCTGCCGGCGCCGGCGACTTCTGACGCGCTGCCCTGGCGCGCACTGGCTCCGGCATTCCTGGTTGGCGAGCTGCGCCGTGCCTTCGAGATCGGGTTCTTGCTCTATCTGCCGTTCCTCGTGATCGACATCGTCGTCTCGAGCGTACTGATGAGCCTTGGCATGATGATGCTCCCGCCGAACGCCATATCGCTGCCGTTCAAGCTCATCTTCTTCGTGCTGATCGATGGCTGGCATCTGGTCGCCGGTAGTCTGGTGGAGAGCTTCGCTCCAGGTTGAAACCACTGCCCGCTGGAACGTTAGAGCGGCTGGAGGTCACATGGAACAGAAGCATACCGAGAAGTCGATCACTCACACCGACGACGATCAGAGTACCGGCAATCACAAACAGCCCGGGAACCGGGACGCGAAGGGAGCTGACAAGTTCGGCGGTTCCCGTACCGGCTCTAAGAACGTTGAGCCTGTCCAGGGAGATACTTGAACCGGCGTTAGGGAGCAACCTGACCTGCTCACAAATAGCGCGAGATATAGGGTGGAAGAGTGAAGCACGCCTTCTGAATTTCCGGTGTCCAGTAGTTGGTTCGGTCGGTGAGGCCGGCCGATTTGGCATAGTGGTGGATCGCCGCGACGTCGGACCCGGAAGTGATGGCGTTGTTCGATGCTATCCCTAAGGTCATAAGGCCTCCGACATAGGTTGGGACGGCAGCCACATAGGCGGTCGCGAACGCAAAATGGTTACGCCGACGTCTGGTCGTTTCCCTGAGCTCGTCGCCTTGCATCGCCGGCACGCCACATTGGTTGACGATCAAGCCGTCCCGGCCGAGGACACGTGAGGCTTGACGATAAAAGTCCTCGGTAAAAAGTACCTCACCGACACCGATCGGGTCCGTACTGTCAACGATCATAACATCAACGGATGCCGTCGGAGCGTTGGCGACGAAGTCGATGCCGTCGCCGACGATGACCGATGCACGTGGGTCGTCCCAAGCATTTCCGGACACGGATGGGATAAACTGTCGCGCTAGACGGATCACGTCTCCGTCTATCTCGACCATCGATACGCGCTCGACCGATTTGTGCTCGAGCACACGGCGCAATACGCCCCCGTCACCCGCGCCGATAATCAAGACGCGCTTCGCCGAGCCGTGCGCGACCAGCGGCACGTGAGCCAGCATCTCCTGATAGACGAACTCGTCAGCCTCGGTGATCTGGACTACGCCGTCCAGCATGAGGACACGGCCATGGGAGACGCTGTCAAAGATGAGGATCTCCTGGAACGGACTTCGAAACCTTGCCAATTCCCGCTTGACGAGGAATCGTTGTCTCCAACCCTCGTAGAGGGTTTCGTCGATCCAGTTCTCGATCATGTCTGGTCCGGCCGGTCGATGGAGATCCCGCTTGAGGAAGGTCAGGCGATGCGTCCGCGACGCTCCTCGTTCACATCGACACGGCTTGGTTGAAAAGCCTCTTGCAGGACGGGGATCGCCCGAGCAGGATCGCAATTCCCGCACATGAAGACATCGACGGCCGCAAAGGAGCGCTCCGGCCACGTGTGGATCGACATGTGGCTCTCGGCCAGAACAACCACGCCAGACACCCCGCCGTTCGGTGTGAAGTGATGAAAGTGGCTGTGCAGGATTGTTGCGCCAGCGGCCAGGGCCGCCTGCCGCAGGGTCGTATCGATGAAGTCAGGGGCATCCAGATTGGACGCTCCCCAAAGGTCGACCAGCAGATGCGTGCCGGCGAACGTCATACCGTCGCGTTGGACGAAGTAGTCCGTTCGCCCCTCTTCAGGTGAAGCAGGAGAGAAGTTGGAAATCTGGATATCGCTCGGTATGTCCGAAACCATCCCCAGTTGAGCAAGTGCGTTCATCACGTACCCCCAAACCAGCAGACAGCCTGTAAGGCGGAAGCGCCCCCTTGGGCCAAGGGGGCGTCAGATATGGCTTAGCGCCTCTCGATGCAAGGTAAAACAGGGCATCGGCCCCGCTTGGCCGATAATAAAGTGTCAACCAGTTCCGGGTGCCGCCGCGGCCGGAGCCGGAGATTGCATGAGGGGGGAGGTCAAGAGACCGAATGTTCGTTGCTGATCGGCTTGGGGGAAGCGCCCGTTCATCGTGCGGGCGAGTTTCAGGACGAGATCGGTATCGCCGTCTCTCGACGCCGCCGTCGCGAACCTGATCACCATCTCGGCTTGCTCGCGGTCGAGCAATCCTGACCCAGGAATCCGTGCGCATAAACCGGAGAGGACAAGTTTGGCGTCGTGCCAGCGACCAGCCGAAGCGTCGATTTCTGATCTCAAGTCCTGAGCCTCGGCTCCTTCGTCGTTCTGGAGAGCCGACAGAGCTGCATCACGGTTGCTCTCCAGCTCGAAGGCGCGAGCGAACGCAAGGTGACGGTCGTGATCGATCGAAGGCGGCAGGCCGTGCGAGCCGGACCGATCGAGAGCCGACAAGGCGGCCGGAGCGTCGCGCTCTTCGATGAGCAGGGAAGCCAGCTTGGCACCGAGTTCGGCTCTCGCCGGCCCAGCCGTTGAAGCGTCCATCACTTGCTGGAGGATCGCCGTCGCGCGCGCCGGAAGGTCAAGCGCTTCGAGGCGATCGGCCAGGATCGGGGCGATTTTTGCCGCCATTTGTTCGCGCGACGCGAGCTCATGGGCACAATCGCTCACGATCAGCACGAAATCTGCGGGCGACGTGCCGGTGGTCGCATCCGGCTGCGCGAGACGGCTCAACATCTCGAGGATCTTGGACTGCGCCTGCGCCGCCAGTTCCGGGAAGCGACGCTCCACGTCACGCCAGATCTCGAAGGCCTTGGCGAGCTCGCCGACTTCGCTGCGCAAATCGGCTTCGCGCATGAGAACGATCCCCTCCCGCCCAATGGCTCGCCAATCAAGGCGGCGCTTCTCCAGGATTTCTGCCGCAGCTGCTGGAGACAGACTGTTTCTCGTGACCCGCAGATCGACGGCCTGCAGAGCCGCATCGGCAGAGAGCTTTTCGTCGCGGTCCCTCGCAAGCACGTCCAGTCGTGCGAGCGTGTCGGCTGTCCGTCCGCCGATCGAAAGCGCGAGCACCTTCTCCAGCTTGGTCCCTTGTCCGGTCGGAAGACGCTGGATCGCGTCGAGGTCTGCAACTTGTGCGTCGGCCAGGAGGAGCGGGGCCGCGAGACCCGCAGCCGTATCACGAAGATGGTCAGGGTAGGAGAGAAGCAGGGTCAAGTCACTTCGAATGACCGTTGCTGCCGGGCCTGGCGGAGATGTGGGCGGAGTCGCAAGCGCCTGCCAGAGCCTGACCTCGTCATTGGCCGGCAACGCAGGATCGGTCAGCGAGGCCGATGCTCCCGGATCGGCCAGGAAGTCCGCCAATCCCTTGAGGAAGCGGGCGCGAGCATCGTTGACTGGCACCGGCTCATCAGCGAAGGCGACGCGTAACAGGGTATGCGCTTCGCGGCCCATGGAGAGCCCGATCAGTGTCTGCGCCGCCGCAAGCCGAGGCTGGAACCGCGCGCGTGGCGCGGCCATTGCGGCAGTAGACAGGTTCTGTTGCAGCTGCCTCGTCAGCACGTCGGTTGCCGTCGAGGAGAAGTCCAGGAACCGCGTCACTCCGGCCAGGCCGACGACCTGCCTACCCGCCATATCTCTGACGAAAGCATGGAGGCTCCGGCCGTCCTCCCGGAACAGAGAAAAGCCGTCCCGAACGGGACGGAGTAATAGCCGATCCGAGAACGGTTCGATAACGAGACCGATCTCCGACCGATCCACGACGAACTCGGCCGACCGACGGGCGACAGGGTTGGCCTTGGCGGCCTCGCGATCAGTGCCGACCAAGAGCAACGCTCCGGTCACAGGATCGACGGCCGTCACGACCTTGCCTGGCGAGCGCATGCGAAAGTGCAGCTCCGTTCCAGAAGTCACGACGTCGATGGGCATGGCGTCCGAGGCAGACCTGCCCATGGTCAGGCGCCACCCTGCCGCCTGCCGGGAAAGGTGCAGCTCCTGTCCTGTTGCGACCGGAAGGATGAGTTCGGTCGAGTTCGTCATCATGCTGACGGTCGCGTGGTCTAAGACCGGGTCAGCCTTGAAGCCGGACAGATCAAGAGGTCGCGCTTCGTCGAAGAAAATGATGGCCACCTGAGCATGTCGGAGTACGGCGACGCCAGCATCCATTGAGAACGGCAGGAACAACGATCTTGATGATCGGTTGGACGGAACCGGCACGACGGCGATCGCCTGCGTCGGCACTCCTGCACCAGCCCCGTCGCCGTCCTGCGGCCTTGTTGACGGATTGTTGGCAGGTGGACCGATCGAACCCGGTCCTTTCGCATCCTCGATGGTCGATGCAGGTGGCAGTGTGCTGCGATCCGGTGGGAGGATCCTGGCGTTCTCGATCCTTGCGCCGAAATCGTCCGGGAGCCCTGGGATCAGGTCGCGTCCAATGATCATGACGGGAGGAGCAGCGAGCGCTGATCCACGAACGGGCTCCGGTTGACGGACCATCGCGAAGACGTCGATGATTCGCCTCGATCCAATCAGGGTTTGCCGGATGCTGGCGCTCGGCATCAGGTCGAGCACGAGCTCACTTGGCGTCGTCGCGCTATGCAGCACGAGCGCAGCCCGCCCGACGACCGGCCGGGGAGCGCCTCCGATTGATCTGATCTCCAGGCGGTCACCGACGTGCTTGAGAGCGACCTTTGCAGCGACTGCCCGACTGATCACGATTCTGCTGAAATGAGGGTGGTCTTCGAGCCGCACCGACGCTTTCTGAGCGTATGCCGCAAACGGCAGAATGAGGATCAGAGCGGTGAGGCGCCGGATCATCCAGCACCAGGAGATTTTATGGACGGATCCGGAGAAGCAGTTGCAATGGGATCGGCGTCTCTTCGTTGGCGGTATACAGCCAGCAACTGCGTCGCCAGCCGCGCTCGTTCAGGTTCCATGCTCCCCATGATGAGGGCTGCCCTGCGCTCATTCATCCGATCGAGGATTTGAACCAGCAGATGAACGTCGAGCGCGTCGAAGATCACGGCCGCGTCGGCTGGTCGCATGACTTCATAGAGTTTCACTATACCAGACCAGCCTTTATCGGTCCGTTGCTGCCTGGCGGCTTCAAGCGACTGCAGTTCGCCCTTCAGGGATCGAAGATCGGTCAGCTGGTTCTGAAGAGTTCGTTCAGCGGCTTGCAGGGCGGCATCCTTGAGATCCAGCGCATGCTCCCGGCCTTCCAGGGCTTCACGCCGCTGCCTCAAGTCCTGGAGAAGTGGCCAATCGGGCGGGATGGCGATTGGCACCGGCGGGGAGGTTTGTGCGAACGGCGATCTTTCGTGTCTGCTGGCCTCCAAATCCAAGGAGCTCGGCGCTATTGCCGCGGAGGAGACCGGCGGTGCATGCTGACCCGTTTGAGCTTCAACGGCCTGCCCACCAGAAGGATCGCTGGCGAGGGCGGCTTGCCCGAGCGAAAGCGACTTCAAACCGAGGAGAAGCGCCGTCATGACGATCGTGATCGGCAACAGTCGCGGCGCTGGAAGCCGGATCATCGTTCGGCGCCCAAGCGAAGAGCACGAAGCAAGTCACGCTCCGCCTTGCTTCGCAGCGGCGGGTCGGCCAGGTCGCCGCCTTGTTCGCAGCCGGCGTGATTGCGTGATGGCATTCGGGTCGACGCCGGTTCGCGCGTGGGCTGCGCCGGTGCAAGACCGCGCGCCTCGACGACCAGGCGCTCCATGATGTCCGCCACCTTCTCCCCCCGCTCGGTGAGGAAGATCAGGTCATCCTTGAGGGCATTGGCGCGCTCGATCTGACGCGATATCTGCTTCCCGGCTCCATCGGCTGCCAGTCGCAGACGTTCCGCTCCATCCTCGGCAAGCCTCGTGCTGTCGTTGAAGCCCGCGATCAAAGCGTCGAACGTGGTCCGGTCTCGGCGCAAGACGACGAGCGCCTTCTCGAGACGGATCGCATGGAACAACGTCGCTGCGAGGAGGGTGATCAAGACCGCTTCGAGCAGCCACTGCGTGTTGCTCATGACCGCTTCGCCTTCCTGTCAGCCCCCGAGCTCATTGCACGAGTAGTTCTTGAAAGAGGACGCTCTTGATCTCCGCGCTCGACGCCGCCAGCGACGCTCTTAGCAGGAGAGCCTCGCGAAGTCGATACGTTCCCGTACCGCTCCTGAGCTCCTCCGGGCGGGTCTCACGCAGATAGCTCTGAATCATGTCAACGATGCGCGGCATGGCTGCAGTGAGGGCAGAAGCGTCCCTCCGGTGCGCGACCTCGATCTTGCATTGTATCTTCACAAAGGACAGTCGGTGCGCACCCGCGTCAAGGTTCGTCACCATCTCCGGCGTCTCGACAAAGATTGGCTGCAAGTCCGTCTCGGCTCTCGTCACTTGAAGCTGGTGCGAGCGGGAGAGTATGCCACTGAACCAGAGGCCAGCGGCAAGGGTCGAGGCCGCAACCACACCGCCGGCTGCCATCAGGAGCAGCTTCTTGCGGCGCGGAGCCGACCCCGCCGCGACACCGGCTCCGTCCCTGTCCATCGAGCGTCCTCGCTGCGCGCTGTGATCGTTTCAAGTGTAGCGAAGCCATCGTTAACAGGCCGTTGCTCGAGAGCGCGGCAGTGTCCCACCCTGTGGTTTAGGCGAGCTTCGCCGAGCAGTGTTGGCTGCGCGAGACCAACTGCGGGTCGACGCCATTGCGCGAAGACAAGCATGTTCATCGTTTGGAAAGACGGGTGCGCAAGTATGAAGGAGTGAGGGCATCCAGGATTCAAGTCTATGGAAAATCCGACATACATCGCGTTGTCACGCCTGATGGCCCAAGAGCGGACGATGGATGTCATCGCGAACAACGTCGCCAACAGCAACACGCCCGGCTTCAAAGCGCAGCATGTGCTCTTCAGCGATTGGCTGCTTGGCGCAGACCAGAGAACCGCTTCCCAGGGTGAAAAGTCGATCAACTTTGCCCAGGACAGGGCGACGTGGCGGGATCGGAGCTCAGGCACCCTGACGCACACGGGTGAACCACTCGACTTGGCGATCGGCTCGGATGGCTATTTCACTGTCAAGACACCGAGCGGTGATCGCTTGACCCGGGCCGGACAATTCAGCCTGCAGTCAGACGGGACGGTCGGGGATGACGACGGACACCCCTTGCTCGACGACTCAGGATCACCCCTGCGAGTCTCGGAAGGCGACACGGGGCTGACAGTTGCTGGAGATGGAACGTTAAGCAGCCAACTCCGGCGAATCGGCAAGATCGGCATCGTCGACGCGACTGATCCAGATCGAGTGTTTTCCGAGGGCAGTCACCTCCTCCGCTCGGACGGCCCAACAACACCAGTTTCTCAACCGCGGATCGTTCAAGGAGCGATCGAGGACAGCAATGTGTCCCCAATGATCGAGTTGACGCGAATGATGCAGTTGGAGCGTGATTTCCAGTTTGTATCCCAGTTCGCCCAAAGCGAAGGAGATCGTCAGCAGACGACGATCGACAAGATGACCCAGACGCCCTCAACCTAGGCCTGACGTCCTCTGAAGCAACTGCTGGCAGAACTGGATCCTCGATGCGTTCTCTCGATATTGCCGGGACCGGCATGCAGGCCCAACAGACAAACGTTGAAGTAATCTCGAACAACATCGCGAACATGACGACGACGGGATTCAAGAGGCGGCGCGCTGAGTTCCAGGATCTGATTTACCAGAACCTGCGTCGGGTAGGCTCGAACAGCTCCGATACGGGCACCATCGTCCCGGCGGGCGCTCAGGTGGGCCTGGGCGTGAAGACCGCTGCAATCTATCGTATCGACGAGCAGGGGAACTTGCAGCAGACGAGCAACAGCCTGGACATGGCCATCCAGGGTAATGGCTTCTTTCAAGTGACGTTGCCGTCCGGACAGACTGCCTACACTCGTGATGGGACGTTCGGGCTCGCGGCAGACGGAACGATCGTAACTGCGGATGGCTACGCGGTAGCGCCTGGCCTCACGATCCCGCCGAACGCCCAAAGCATCACGGTCAATGCGACCGGGCAAGTGCAAGCAACCATCGCGGGCCAGACCACTCCGACATTGATCGGGCAACTCCAGATCGCAGCTTTTCCCAACGACGCGGGTCTGGATGCGCAGGGTGATAATCTGTTTCTTCAGACTGCCGCTTCCGGCAATCCGGTAACCGGAACGCCGGGATCAGCCGGGTTCGGTAGTATCGAACAGGGCTTCGTTGAGAGTTCAAACGTGAACGTCGTCTCTGAGATCACCAACCTGATTACCGCGCAACGTGCCTATGAAATGAACAGCAAGGTCATCACCGCATCTGACGACATGATGCAGACGCTGACAAACCTTCGATGAGCGCGGCGTTCAGAGTGGGAACGCCCGGCTCGATCCTCATCTGCGCACTGCTGTTCGGGCCCGTGGCGTCAGCGGCTACGTTGCGAGCGTTCGTGCATATCAGAGGCGCTACAGTCTACCTGTCGGATCTGTTTGCCAACCTAGAGGGCGGCCAGGATTGCGAGCTCGGCGACGCTCCCCCGCCCGGCTCACGTCTGGTCATTCAGAAGCCTCAACTGGAGGCGATCTCGTCCCAGTTCGGCGTCGACTGGACGCCGCTTGCCACCGATCAGACCAGCATCCTCGATCGTCCGGGACGAACTATGGCGAGCTCATCGGTCATTTCAATCATCGAAGCGAAGATCCCGGAGCGTCGCGGGAAAGGCAGAAGTCTGCTGACGCTGACGGGCTTCGAAAGTCCGATGATCGACAAGGACGCGCAAGTCGATGTTGTCGATCTGTCGATCGATGCGGCGGGTGGCGCCTTCCATGCCGCCCTGACCGTGTCCGTCGCTGGTCACGAGACGTTGCGCTTGCCTGTCGAGGGGCGGATCGACCATCTGCTCTCAGTGCCGGTTCCAACGCGACTCTTGCCGGCTGGCGAGATCGTCGGTCCGGCGGATCTGTCGATCGCCGAGGTTCCAGTCAGCCTGATTGATGATAATGTGTTGGAACAGGTGAGCGATGAGATCGGTCTGCTCACCAGCCGAGCGTTGCCGCGGGGCATGCCGATCCGGCGATCTGATCTCCGAAGGCCCGACCTGGTCAGGCGAGGCGGTCCGGTGATGATGCGGTTGTCACTCGCCGGAATAGAAGTGGAGGCGCAAGGACAGGCACTGGATGCGGGGACGTTGGACGACAGGGTGCGGGTCCTCAACCCGGTCTCGCGTGTCCTGCTTCTGGCGACCGTGACAGGCCCGAACGAGGTCCGCTTGGAGCCCGGGAGCATGCCGTACGTGACAAAGCCGAGCGGCTTCGTTTCTCCTGGCCAGTACGGTCGCTTTGACAACCCGCCGACATCAATCGGAGGCGAACCGTGAGGCTCGCCGCTTCATTGCTTTTTTGTGGATTGCTGACCGGATGCGGGTCCTTGGAGCGG
The DNA here is from genome assembly GCA_964247395.1 of uncultured Acetobacteraceae bacterium. GTDB lineage: Bacteria > Pseudomonadota > Alphaproteobacteria > Acetobacterales > Acetobacteraceae > CAXTPV01. The sequence continues at coordinate 4,426 of CAXTUK010000009.1, read as the reverse complement.
CTCTCAAATATCGGGCGCCCACCGCCGATGACCGCCAGCCAAGATCCCACCCGAGCCGCCGATTATCGGCCTCTCACGATGCCTATGCCGGCGATCGAGCCGCCGCCGACCGATGACGCGAGCCTATGGAGACACGGCAGTCGGGCCTTCTTCAAGGACCAGAGGGCGGCGAACGTTGGCGACATCATTACAGTTCTGGTCAATATCACTGACGCGGCCGACATGGAGGATGGAACGAATGCGACCCGAAACGGGACCGAGAACATGTCGGTACCCGGTCTGTTCGGACTTGGCAGCAAGGTAAAACTGCTCGCCCAGGCTACCGGAACTTCCCTCATCGCCACGAGCAGCACGAACGGGAACACCTCGACCGGCGTTATCAAACGGAATGAAACCGTCACCCTTCGTCTGGCAGGTGTTGTCACGCAGGTCTTGCCGAACAGCAACCTCGTTGTGGCAGCTCGCCAGGAGGTGCGCGTCAACAGCGAATTGCGTGTTCTTCAGGTAACAGGCGTGGTCAGACCCCAGGACATAGCAAGTGACAACACCGTCACGCATGATCGCTTGGCCGAAGCCAGGATATCCTACGGCGGAGCAGGACAGCTCACTGAACTGCAGACACCCCGTTACGGGCAGCAATTAATGGACGTGCTTCTCCCGTTCTGAAGCGGTCGATCCGCGTCGGAACGCCAACACGGGCCAGCAGGTGCTGCTTCAGTCGTCGCGGTGCACGCGTTCCATTCGCTCGTGGCGTTCCTGTGCCTCGATCGAGAGCGTCGCGATCGGCCTGGCTTCGAGGCGCTTCAGCCCGATGGGTTCTCCGGTCTCTTCGCAGAAGCCGTAGGTGCCTCCCTCCAACCTGAGCAGCGCCTGATTGATTTTGCTGATCAACTTGCGAGCACGATCGCGGGTCCTGAGTTCCAAGGCGCGGTCCGTTTCAACGGTGGCACGGTCGGTGATGTCCGCCTCATGGATGCCACCCTGCGACAGGCTCTCGAGCGTGCCGTCCGCCTCCTTGAGGAGATCAGTCCGCCAGCGAAGCAGCTTCTGACGGAAATACTCGGCTTGGAGAGGACTCATGAACTCCTCGTCCTCGACGGGTCGATAATCCGGGGGCAAGGTCAGCATCACGCGATCCACCCTTGTTTCGACCAAAGGGCCGCTCTGGGAAACCGCCCGGCTTATAGCCACGCTAGGACGCGCCGCCAAGCCGCAATTCCCACGAGTTCAGGGTAGCGCCGGCCGGCGAAAGACCTCGACCGCGGCTCGGACGGCGATCGCCTGCATGAGTGCCTTCAGGCGAGGATCGTCCGCTTCCGGTATCGAGGCAAGCAGGGTCGCAAGGCGCCGACGCGTCGCTTCGGCGTCCGCGCCATCGAGGCAGGCACGTTGCACGTCCCTCAATGCTTTCAACATCTCCCCGCCTCGACTCCGAGCCTCCCGGTCCCGACGTGCCTTGTCCGACTGTGCAATCTCATACAGCACGACCGGATTGAGGCCAGCGACCGAGACAGCCAGCTCGGAGCGTGGAACACCCTGGGCCGTCTGCACCGCCTGATCGAAGACAGCGCCCGCTGTCGCTATCGCGGCACGCCGAGGCGGGTCGACTGTCGAGGTTTCGACAAACGCCGGCTTGATGACCACTGTCCTGCACCCTTTCGATGTTCACGAAATGTTTGGAGGTCTGAGCGCATATCGTATCGCGGATAGGTTGACGACCCGCAAAGGAGCCGGATGCGTCTCAAATTGGCCATCGGATTGCTTGCTATCCTCTGCGGGATCGAGGTTCCGGGGGCGCTCGCTCACGCGGTCCGGATCAAAGACATCGCGGATGTTGAGGGGGTCCGCAGCAACCAGCTCGTCGGATATGGGCTCGTCGTCGGCCTGAACGGGACCGGTGACCGACTGGACAACTCGATTTTCACGCGCGAGTCGCTGATCGGCATGCTGGAGCGACTAGGGGTCAACACGAGGGACCAAGCAGCAAAACTTCAGACCAGGGATGTCGCAGCGGTGATGGTCACGGCGGACTTGCCCGCCTTCGTCAGAAGCGGCAATCGCATCGATGTCGGCGTGTCAGCGATCGGGGATGCGACCGACCTGACTGGCGGGACGCTCCTGGTGACACCGTTGCTTGCCGCTGATGGCGAGGTCTATGCCGTGTCGCAAGGCGCCTTGGTGACGAATGCATTCTCGGCTCGCGGCGCTGCGGCTTCCGTCACTCGGAACGTGCCCACCGCGGGACACATCGCCAACGGAGCGACCGTCGAGAAAGAGGTGAAGTTCTCGCTCTCGGCACATGCCGCGCTCCACCTCTCGCTGCGCAACCCCGATCTGACCACTGCACGCAGGATCGAGGATGCGATCGCTGCAGCAGTCGGTCCCGGTATTGCGCGTGCGACCGATCCTCGAACCGTGGAACTCAGTTTCGGCGCCGCGAGCGCGATCGACGTTCTGGCGCGTATCGAAGACCTCACGGTCGATCCCGACACGCCTGCCGTCGTCGTCGTTGACGAAGCGAGCGGGACGATCGTGATGGGTGACAATGTGCGCATCAGCACTGTCGCGATCGCGCAGGGCAACTTGACCATTCGAGTGAGCGAAGCGCCTCTGGTCAGTCAGCCTGCCCCGTTTTCGAACGGGCGGACCGCCGTCGTTCCACGCTCGAACGTGCAGGTCGATACCGGCGCTGGCCACAAACTCGGCATCCTGGATGCCAGCCCAACCTTGCGTGACCTCGTCGCCAGCCTCAACGCGCTGGGCGTCGCGCCGAGGGACATGATCAGCATCCTCCAATCCATCAAAGCAGCCGGTGCCCTCCAGGCGGATTTGGTGGTCAGATGACAAGCGGAGTTGCTGGCTCGCCTCCTACAAGAGCGATTGCGAACCACGCATCGCTCGGACACCCTCGGACCGCGATCGATCAGGCCAAAACTCTACGAGCCGCACAGGATTTCGAAGCGATGACCCTCGACCAAATGCTGCAGCCGATGTTCGCGACCCTCGACACCGACCCGCTGTTCGGAGGCGGAGAAGCCGAGAAGACTCTGCAACCTCTGCTCATCACCGAAATGGCGAAGTTGATGGAGGAGCGCGGCGGTCTCGGGCTGTCGGGTGCAATCGATGAGAAAATGACTAAGTTGCAGGAAATCAAGCGATGACGAGCTTCGAGATCTACGCCGCCCAACTGGAAGCGCTGCTCGAGACCGAGAACATGGCGCTCTCACGCATGGACGTCGATGCGGTCGCTGCCCTCACGTCCGAGAAGAACCGCCTGGTCGATGTTTTACGCGACCTTGGACCGAAAGCGGCCACCAATTCAGACTCCGGCCTGATTGCCAGAGTTCAAAGCCTGTCGCGCACCTCTGATGCAAACAAGGCACTCCTCGAGCGAGCGATGCTGGTCAATCGCCGGCTGATGGCAGTCGTCGCCTCCGCTGCTCGGCCGGCCAACACGGAATACGGCAGAAGCGGTGCGGCAACCGGACACTCCGCTGTCCAACCACGCGCGATCGTCGCCCAAGCATAGAGGTCAGCGACCGGTCAGTCCTGCTCGGCGTTCGGCTCGACCGTCTCATCGGCGGTTGCCGGCATCGAATCCGACCGGTCCTGCGGTTCCGCAACCGCGTGTCGCACCCGGCGCCGCTGCTTGGTCGTGTCTGTCGTCGACTGGTGAGTTCCGGCCTGCTCGATCGACTTCCGGGGCCGACCGACTGGCCTGGAGTGGCCTGCGCTCCTGGCGCTCGATGCTGGGAGCTTGGCCGCCTTGCCGGTCACACGAGCAGTGAGCGGCTTGGTCGCCTTGCCTGCGCCGCGACCAGACCGTCCCGACGGCGCCGCACTCGCCCTGCGCGTCGACGGTGTCGGGGAACGCGAGGATTTCGACGAGAGGCGGCGGGTGGTCGTGTCGGCGCGAGACGATTGTCCCCGCTTGGCGGGAGCGGCGCGAACGGCCTTGGTCGCTGCTGCGTCGGCACGCGGCGACTTGGTGGTTGCAGTTGTTCGGGTCGTGCGCGGGGCTGTGCTGCGCGCTGACGTTCTGGAAGCGGTGCGGCTGCCCAGTTTGGAGACAGGTTTCGCGCGAACGGATCGAGCGGCCGTTGAGCTCTTGGCGCGCGACCCTGCACGCGCTGACGTGTTCGGGCCAGCCTTGGCGGAAGAGCGAGTGACCTTGGATGCAGCTGACCGAGACTTCGATGCGGCGGCGGTCCGCGACTTGGTCGGAGCTGACGTCCGCGACGCCTTCGCGGGCGCGCGCGACGCCTTCGTGGTGGTGGCCCGCAACGTCGAGGAGATCCGCTTCCCGGCCGCGGCGGCAAGCTTGGAACGCACTGCCTTGGGGCGTGTCGGAGCCGCCGTCGCGGCCCGGCCGCGTGCCGTGGCCGTGGGCCGCCGGCCGGCCCAACGGGCGGGTAGCCCGCCCCGC
>CAXTUK010000008.1:6901-25040 GCA_964247395.1 uncultured Acetobacteraceae bacterium | reverse complement strand
GTCAATCGGCACACGAGAATGGGCAACGGTCAACTTCTAGGGCGGTTGGTATAAGCCATACGAGATCGCGAAGATGGATAAGATTTATTATGCCAATTCGCGCAGCGGTGTCAGTGTCCCCTCCGGTCCGGAGATGGATGGGCCGAATAGCGGACGAGCAGCGACTCCGTCTGTCCGTCCGTCTCGACCAGCTTCACCTCGTAACCCCATAGATCCGCAAGCGCTCGCAAGGTCAGTTCGGCGTCCTTCTTTTGCAATGTCTGACCGGGTTTGGTCCGGTGCTCCACATGCAGGCACCGATCGCCGGCGAGATCGACGTCCACGATCTGGATATCCGGGGAATACCGGCTGGGGTCGTAGGACCGGGACAGGGAGCGCCTGATCTCCTTGTACCCGGCCTCGTCATGGATGGCATCGACCAGAAGATAGGGCTTGGAGGCATCATCGAGCAGCTTGAACATCCGGAACCGCCGAATGATGGCAGGCGAGAGAAATTGCAGGACGAAACTCTCGTCCCTGTATTCGGACCAAGCCTGCTTCAGCACCTTCAAGGGTTCGTGGCAGCCCGCGATGTCCGGAAACCATGACCGGTCCTCCTCCGACGGCTCGGTGCATATGCGCGCGATGTCGGACATCATCGCGAAACCCAGTGCGTAGGGATTGAAGCCGGACGCCGCCGGGTGATCGAAATTCGGCTGCATCGTCACGTTGGTCGTCGAATGGATGACCTCCAGAAAGGCGGCGTCGTCGATCTGGTTTGTCTCGTGGAGCCTCGTCATGACATGATGATGCACCCACGTCGCGCAGCCCTCGTTCATCATCTTGACCTGCGGTTGCGGGTAGAAGTACTGCGCGATCAGGCGGACGATGCGGATGATTTCCCGCTCCCATCTTTCAAGTTTGGGAGCGGTCTTCTCGAGAAAGTAGAGAACGTTCTCCTCAGGCAGCCCGAGACGACGCTTCCGTTCCGTGGCGGGGTTGATCCTGTCGAGTGACCTCGATCGGGGCAGCGTTCGCCACAGATCGTTGAACGTTCGGGCCTCGTGGTCACGACGTTGCTGATCGCGCTGGCGTTCGGATTTGAGATCGAGCGGCCGCACCCCGGAATGGCGATGCACTGCCTGCCCTTGGAGGGCGTGCGCCGCATCGATGATGCGTTCGACTGCAGCATGCCCGTGCAGCTCCTCGCAGCGCGAGATGTAGCCCTGGGCGAACTCGAGGTAATCGAGAATTCCGGATGGCTCTGTCCACTGCTGGAACACGCGATTGTTCTTGAAAAAATGGTTGTGGCCGAACGCGGCGTGAGCGATCACCAACGCCTGCATCGTCGCCGTGTTCTCCTCCATGAGATACGATATGCATGGATTGGAATTGATGACGACTTCGTAGGCCAGTCCCATCAGACCGCGGCGGTAGGCGTTCTCGTTGCTGACGAACCGCTTGCCGAACGACCAATGCTTGTAGATCAGAGGCATGCCGCTGGACGTGTAGACGTCCAGCATCTGTTCGGCGGTGATCACCTCGATCCGGTTCGGATAGATATCCAGACCAAGCTCGTCGCAGGCAATCCTCTCGACGGCGTCGTAGCAGTTCTGGATGGTGTCGAACGTCCAGTCTAGGCCCCTGTATAATAGACGATCCGACGAACCGGAGATTGCCGTCGACATCAAACTCGGTCTCCGACCGTGGTCTTCCGGGCGAACAAGTCACGGAAGACAGGGAAGATGTCTCGGCGATCGCCGACCTGTCGCATTGCCAGGTGAGGCGTCCGTTCCGCCACCTTGGCGTAGCCCCGCCAAAGGTCCGTTTCTCCACGAATGACGGCACCCGATCCGGAGATCTCGATATAGGCGTAGTGCTGGACGACCGGCAAGACGCAGCCTTCGAGCAATGCGCTCGCCTTTCCGGTGTCGCCTGAGAAATTGTCGCCGTCGGAAGCCTGCGCCACGTAGATGTTCCATCTCTCCGCTGGGAACCGCTCGGTCTGGATTCTCAGGAACTCAAGCAATGCGCTCGAGACGATCGTTCCACCGGTTCTCGGATCGGAAAAGAATGTCTGTTCATCGACTTCTTCGGCGGCCTCGGTGTGACGTATGAAAACGATGTCCACTCTCTTGTAGCGCCTCTCGAGAAAGACGTGCAGAAGCAGAAAGAAGCGCTTTGCAAGTTCCTTCATCTGCTCGGTCATTGATCCCGAAACGTCCATGAGGCAGAACATCACAGCTCGGGTATTCGGCCGGGGAGTGAGGGTGAACCGGCGGTAGCGCAGGTCTATGGGGTCGATCCAGGGTACTCTGGCGAGCTTGCGAGACATCGAGACGAGGGCACTGACCAGATCACTTGCGTCCCTGCCCTCCGTTTCGCGATGCTTAATCTCCTCCTCAAGCTCCAGAAGCTCCTGGGGCTTGGGACGCCTTAACCCGATGCGGCGCGCCATGGAATAGCGCATCGTACGACCGAGATCGAGCTGTACCGGGGAGCCGTCGCTGGTCATGCCGGCACGGGACAGCGCGGTCGCGTCGCTGGCTGAAATCTGTCGTTTGATCAGATCGGGTAGTTCGAGATCCTCGAAGAAGAGATCAAGGAATTCATCGCGTGTGAGAACAAACCTGTATTCGTCGGCTTCCTCGCCGGATTCGTCGCCGGCCGCACCGGAGTTTCGACCTTCGTTGCCGTCGGGTCTCTTGATGCGGTCGCCAGCGGAAAAAGACCGGTTTCCGGTCAACACCACGTGTCGCTCGCCCCCGGAGAAAACGTGATGGAAGCTCGGCTCGTGAAGCGCATCGGCCGGAATGTTGACCGCCTCGTCTCGCCCGACGTCCCTAAGTTTTCCCGCCGAGATCGCGTCCCGGGCTGCCCGAAGCATCGCGCTCCGAGCACGGGTGAATACCCGACGGCGATTTTCGAGGTTCTTGCCGTGGGGGTTCGGGCGCCGGTCTACGATATCCAATGGCTTGTAAACCTAGCCTCAGGCGGACTGTTTGACGCGCATGTACCACTCCACCAGCCGGCGGACCTGCCGTTCCGTGTAGCCTCGCGACACCATTCTTTCGACGAAGTCCGCGTGTTTCCGTTCCGAGTCGCCGTCCTTCTTGGAACCGAAGCTGATCACCGGCAGCAGGTCCTCGACTTGGCTGAACATCCGCCTTTCGATGACCTCACGGACCTTCTCGTAGCTGGTCCACGACGGATTTCGGCCGCCATGCTGCGCGCGTGAGCGGAGGGCAAATTTGACTACCTCATTCCTGAAATCCTTCGGATTGGCGATGCCGGCCGGCTTCTCGACCTTCGTGAGTTCGGCATTGAGGAGTTCGCGGTTGAGCAACTGTCCCGTGTCCGGATCCTTGAAGTCCTGATCCTCGATCCAGGCGTCCGCATACTCGAGATATCGGTCGAATAGGTTCTGCCCGTAGTCATGGTAGCTTTCCAGGTAGGCCTTCTGGATTTCATTACCGATGAAGTCTGCGTATCGGGCGGCCAAATCCGACTTGATCGAGGCAAGATGGTTCGCCTCGACATCGGGCGGAAACTGCTCTCGCTTCACGGCCTGCTCGAGGACGTACATCAGATGAACAGGATCCGCGGCGATCTCGTTTGGATCGTGGTTGAATGTCGCGGACAGCACCTTGAAGGCGAACCGGGTGGAGATGCCTTCCATTCCTTCGTCGACGCCGGCTGCGTCGCGATACTCCTGCATCGTCTTGGCCTTGGGATCGGTCTCCTTGATGTTTTCGCCGTCATAGATCCGCATTTTTGCCCACTGGGTCGAATTGGCATGCGGCTTCAATCGCGAGAGGACAGCGAAGCGAGCGAGCATCTCGAGCGTGTGCGGAGCGCAGGGAGAGGCGCTCAGCTCGGAACCCTGCAACAGCTTCTCGTAGATCTTGGTCTCTTCGGAGGCGCGCAGGCAGTAGGGGACCTTGACCACGCACACGCGGTCGAGGAAGGCCTCGTTGGTCCGATTGTTCCGGAATGTCTGCCATTCGGCTTCGTTGGAATGAGCGATGATGATCCCGGTGAACGGGATCGAACCGATGTTCTCCGTTCCTACGTAGTTCCCTTCCTGAGTCGCGGTCAGGAGTGGATGAAGCATCTTGATCGGAGCCTTGAACATCTCCACGAATTCGAGAAGACCCTGGTTCGCGCGGTTCAGACCACCTGAGAACGAGTAGGCGTCGGGGTCGTTCTGACTGAAATGCTCGAGTTGCCGGATGTCGACCTTGCCGACGAGGGCTGACACGTCCTGGTTGTTGTCGTCGCCCGGTTCAGTCTTGGCGACCGCGACCTGGCGAGTCCGAGACGGGTGGAGCTTGACGACGGTGAAACGCGACATGTCGCCGTCGAAGGCCTCGAGTCGCTTCAAGGCCCAGGGGCTCGCCACGCTGGTCAGGACACGCTGCGGGATGCCGTAACGTGCCAGAAGCATGGAGCCGAACTGCTCGGCGTCGAACAATCCCAGCGGGTTTTCGAACACCGGACTGATTTGATTGCCCGCCTTGAGCGCGTAGATCGGCTCGTGCTCGATGAGCTGCTTGAGGCGTTCGCCAAGTGACGATTTCCCGCCACCGACAGGCCCGAGCAGATAGAGGATCTGCTTGCGCTCCTCCAGGCCCTGGGCCGCATGACGGAAGAACCCGACGATTCGCTCGACGGTCTCTTCCATGCCGTGGAAGTCCGCGAAGGCCGGGTAGACACGGATTGTCCGGTTGAGGAAAACCCGTGCAAGACGCGTCTCACGGGATGTGTCGATCAGTTCAGGCTCACCGATCGCCTTGAGCATTCTCTCGGCGGGACCCGCGTAACAGGACCTGTCCCTCGAACATAAATCGAGATAGTCCGACAGACTCATCTCGATTTCGCGGCGCTGCTCTCGCAGGGATGTCGCCAGGGAGAAAACATCATCAAGCGGTGCCATCATCCCTGCCCCCGACTGGTCGAACAGCCCGATCTCGTGGTTGGTTCAGCCGAAAGGCTTCGCCCGGTTCCGGTCTTCACGCCCCGATTTCTGATCTCTTGCACTCCTCACATCGAACCCTTCGATGTCGATGTTGTCCCAGGAGCACCGGCCCGCCCGAGCCGGCACACGCCCTGAAGGACATCTGGAAGGCTATCGCCGGGCTGCAACCGCTTTCAACCTGATTCGCGCGCCGGCGAAGCTCCTCGACCAAAGCGCCTCGGCGTTGCTCGCTGGCCACAAGCCCTAGCCTGGGAAGACGATCTCCAGGCCATCGAACGCCGGCTCCGCCCCATCCGGAAGCCGGGCCTTGAGCCGGCGCCAATCCAGGTCCGGACCCATGTGGGTCAGCACGGTTCTTCGCACTCCGAGTTGCCGCGCCCATTCGATCGCCTGGTCGAGGTGCGCATGACTGCCGTGAGGTTCGAGCTGGAACGCGTCGACCATCCAGGTGTCGACGCCGGCGAGCGCAGCTCGGGCCTCGATGCCGAGATCGGAGACATCCGTCGAGTAGGCGAAATCATTGACCCGGAAACCGAGAGTTCGCGTTCGGCCATGCGTCTGCTCGAAAACTCGCACGGGGAGTCCACAGATCTCGGCCGTCGCCGCAGGCTCGAGTGCGATTGCCTCGAGGACGGGTCTGAAGAACCCGGGCGGCGACCATGGCAGGAACGCGAAGCTGAAGCGCTCCGCGAGCTCGGCCAGCGTTTCCGGAAACGCGTAGGCGGGGATCGGGCGGCCCGTGAGACGGTTCAGACCTCGCACGTCGTCGATCCCGCAAACATGGTCGGCATGCGCGTGCGTGAAGAGAATGGCGTCCACCCGGGGGATGGAGCAGGCCAGCAATTGTTCCCGCAGATCCGGACCCGTGTCGACGAGGAGGCGCCGACCGTCGTCGGACTGGAGGATGATCGAGGCACGCGTCCTCCGGTTGCGCGGTTCGTGCGGATCGCAGGAGCCCCAATCGCCACGACCGTCGGCTCCGCCGATCATCGGAACGCCGGAAGAGCCGCCGCAGCCGAGCACGATGACCCGCACCCTCAAGCCGCCTTGCGGAAGAGCCGCCTGAAATTGTCGCTCGTCAGCTGACCGATCTGCTCGGACGAGCAATCCAGCAGATCGGCCAGGAGTGCGGCCGTGTGCACCAGGAAAGCCGGTTCGTTCCGCCGGCCACGCTTCGGAACCGGGGCGAGAAACGGGGCGTCGGTTTCAAGCAGGAGACGTTCCCGAGGCAGCGACCGGGCGATCTCTCGCAGCCCGGTGGCCTTCGAGAATGTCAGGATGCCCGAGAAGCTGACATATCCGCCAAGCTCGATCCCGCTCGTCGCCAACTCCCTTCCCGCACTGAAGCAGTGAAGGACAAAATCGAATGCACCCTGGTCCTGCTCCTTCCGCAGTATGCGGATGATCTCGGCGTCCGCGGCGCGCGCGTGGATGACAAGCGGGACGGCGGCGAGGCGCGCGGCGGCGATATGCAGTCTGAACGAGGCCTCCTGAAGCGTCCGGTCCGCGTGCTCGACGACGTGATCGAGCCCGCTTTCGCCGATGCCGATGACCTCCGCAGCCTCGGCCAACCTGGCGATCGAAGCGGCGGAGGCCGGCAGATCGTCGCCGACGTGAGCAGGGTGAGTGCCGACGGGGCACCAGATCCTCGCTTCGGGCGCCCCCTCCCGGGCCATCGCCGTGATCGCGCCGGCCTGCGAGAGCCTTGTTCCGATCGTGACCATCTCGGGCACGCCCGCCTCGACGGCTCGACGGACGACCTCGCTTCTGTCGTCGGCAGGATAGAAATCGAGATGGCAGTGGCTGTCGACGAGAGGGCATCGCTGCATCCGCCGCTACTCTGCACCATCGTCGGGGAATCGAGGGAAGACAGGCTTCGGCGTTGGCAGAAGCCGCCCCGGCGGCAGCGGCTCGTCGAGAGCAGCGAAGGAGCGCTCGGTTGTCGCCACCGCCAACTGATCGAGCATGCTGCTCATGCTGCCAGGCATGAAGGGCTGGAGCATGGTGGCGACCGCGCGCACGGCGTCGACGAGCACCCGAAGCACGCAGCTCATGCGCTCACGGTCCGTCCTGGCCAGGGTCCAGGGCGCCTGCCTGTCGATGTAGGCGTTCGCGGCGCGGACCACGCGCCAGACCTCCTCCAGGCTCTCTCCGAACTCCTGGCGTCCGAGCAGGTCGCGCATCCGCGGTGCGAGGAGGCCGGCCATGTCGAGCAGCATCTCGTCCTCGCGGGTCCGCTCGCCGATGTCCGGCAGGATGCCGTCGAGCTGGCGCGCGAGGAGGGACAGGGATCTCTGCGCCAGGTTGCCGAGATCATTGGCGAGTTCCGCGTTCAGGCGGCCGATCAGCGCGCGACGGCTGAAATCGCCGTCCCTGCCGAACGGAACCTCGCGCAGCAGGAAGAAACGCAGGGGATCGAGCCCGAACTCGCGGGCCAGCGCCCTGGGATCGATGCCGTTGCCGGCGGACTTGCTGATCTTGTCCCCCTCGACCGTCCACCAGCCATGCGAGAAGATCCGCTTCGGAACCTCGAGATGCGCCGCCATCAGGAAGGCAGGCCAGTAGACGGCGTGGAACCGGGAGATCTCCTTGCCGACGAGATGCAGGTCGGCCGGCCAGAACCGGGCCCAGGTCGAGTCCGGCTCGCCTTGCTTGTCCGGCCAGTCGAGGGCGCTGACGTAGTTGGCCAGGGCGTCGAACCAGACATACATGACGTGCTCTGGATCGCCCGGCACGGCGACACCCCAGGTAAAGCTGGTCCGGCTGACCGACAGGTCATTCAATCCGGAGCGCACGAACGCGATGACCTCGTTGCGCCTGCTGGCCGGACCGATGAAATTCGGGTTGACGTCGTAGAGCCGGAGCAGTTCGTCCTGCCAGGACGAGAGCCGGAAGAAGTAGGACGGCTCCGACACCCATTCCACCGGGGCGCCGGTCGGGGCGAGTAGGCTCCCGTCCGGCTGGCGGTCGAGTTCGTCCTCGCCGTAATAGGCTTCGTCCCGGATCGAGTACCACCCTTCGTAGGCGCCGAGATAGATCTGACCGGCCGCCACCAGCTTGTCCCACAGGGCGGAGCAGGCGTTCGCGTGACGCGGTTCGGTGGTCCGGATGAAGGCGTCGAACGAGATCTGCAGGCTCTCGGCGACTGCGCGAAAGTCGGCCGCGACCTGATCGACGAACGCCTGCGGCGACAGACCGGCGTCGCGCGCGGCCTTCTCGACCTTCTGTCCGTGCTCGTCGGTCCCGGTGAGGAAGAAGACTTGCTTGCCGTCCAGCCGGTTGAAACGTGCCAGCACATCGGCGGCGACCGAGGTGTAGGCATGCCCGATGTGAGGGGCGCCGTTCACGTAATAGATCGGCGTGCTAATGAAATATCCCTTCATGACCGGACGGCCTGCCTCGCCTCGATCAGGAGCTGATGCGTGTCGAGGTTCAGGCGTCGGGTCGCCTCGTCCAGTCGGAGGACATCGCTCCACCGGTCGCACCATCGCGCGACGGATGCCTGCCGGTCCGGCTCGCCTTCGCGGGTCAGGTGGGCGCGGATGGCGGCCTGGGTCCTGGCGACGAGATCGCCTTCCCCGCCGACCGGATCCTGGTCTTGATCGCTGCCTGCCAGCGCCACCGCCTTTCCTGGCGAGCCGCTGGACAGACGGATCAGCGACGCCAGACGCTCCTCACCGATGCCCGGGATGGTCTCGCGCAGGACCACCCGCATATCGGCATCGCTCAGCGTCCGAAGGGCCAGTCGGGCACAACGGCTTCGCATGGTTCTCGCCAAGCGTTCGGGTGCGCTGGCCGTCAGGAGGAAGACGGAACGCTCAGGCGGCTCCTCCAGCAATTTCAGCAGGGCGTTCGCGGCGTTGGGATTGAGCGTGTCCGCACCGTCGACGACGACGACCCGCCAGCCGCCTTGGGCCGGCGTCAAGGAGAAATGCTCCAGCACCTGGCGAGCATCGTCGATGACGATGGCCGCCCTTTCCCGGCGCTTCTCGTTGCGACCACCGCCGATGGCGACGAGGTCGGGATGAGCGCCCGCCGCGATCTGGGCGAATATCGGGTGGGATGGAGGAACCTGCAGCCCCGAGTTCGGGAATTTCGCCAGCACGGCTCGCCCGAACCGGTAGGCCAGCGTCGCCTTGCCCACTCCTTCGTCGCCGGTCAGCAGCCAGGCGTGGTGGAGGCGCTGACGCTTGGCCGCCTGGCGCAGGATGTCTTCTGCCGGGAGATGTCCGACGAGGTCCGGGTTCGCTTGGGGCGGCTTGCACGAGATCAACCGCCGACGACCGCGTGCTCGAGGACCGCAAGCGAGCGGAGCGGCAGCATCATGCGGCTGATCGCGTCCCTGGACACCAGGTCGATCCGCGTCGACGAGATTCCGAGCCCGGTGACGGAGAGGCTCGCCAGGACCTGGTCCTTGCGGATCGGCGCCGTCGCCGGCGCTCCGTACGAGAGGACGATCCTGGCCGTATTGCGCCAACCGTGCGGCATCGTGACGACGATGTCGCTCGTGCTGACCAGGGTCGCGGCCGGCTTGGCGCCGAGCCACACCGGCACCGTGTCGATCGGCTCCTCCGCCGCATACAGCTTGACGTCCTCGAACGTGTTGAATGCCCACTCGAGCAGGCGTTCGCTTTCCTCAATCCGCACTTTCGAGCTCGGCATGCCGTTCAACACCATGATGACCCGGCGTCCGTTGCGAGCGGCGCTCGCGCACAGGCCGAAGCCTCCGGCATCAGTATGGCCCGTCTTCAGCCCGTCGGCCAAACCCTTGTCGACGAGAACGTTTCGGTTTCCCTGATCGATGTTGTTGAAGCTGTAGCTTTTTTCGCCGAAGAAATGGTAGTAATCGGAATACTGCGCGATGATTGCCGCCGAGAGCGTCGCGATGTCTCGCGCGCTCATCCAGTGGTTCGGGTCGGGCCAGCCGGTGGCGTTCCTGAACTCGGTGTGGGTCATCCCGAGGCGATGCGCCGCCTGGTTCATCAGCTCGACGAACTGCTCCTCGGAACCGGCGACTCCCTCGGCGAGGACGATGCAGGCGTCGTTTCCCGATTGGATGATCATGCCGCGGATCAGGTCCTCCACCTTGACCTGCTGTCCGAGGGGCACGAACATCTTCGAGCCTTGCATTCGCCAGGCCCGCTCGCTGACCGGCAAGCTCTGGTCCAGTCGCAGCCGACCGATCTTCAGCATGCCGAAGACCACGTAGGCCGTCATCAGCTTGGTCAGCGAGGACGGCGGCATGGGGTCGTCGGCGTTCTTTTCCAGGATCGCCGTCCCCGTGGTCTGATCGAGGATGAACGCCCAGCGGGCAGACGTGTCGAGCGGACCGACGGGTGTCTGCGCCGGCGACTCGTCGGTGACGGGTGCCGGGGGCTTCGGATCGTGCCTGGCGTGGCGGACGCTCGCCCTGGCAGGCAGGCGTGAGCCAAACGCGAGGCAGACACTAGTCAACAGCAATCCTCGTCTGCCGCTCACCGCACGACTCCTATTCGACCACGATCCTGGCGCCGGTTATCCCGCCGACGCGGGCGCGGTTCAATGCGGCATCCGCCTCGGAGACGGTCCGGAACGGGCCTGCGCGAACGGCGAAGTCCGGATGCGTCGAACCCTCGATCTCGACGGTGCCGCCGGCGAGGGCTGCGATGCTCGATGCGATCGGTTGCGCGCTGAAAACCCCGATATCGACCCACAGCCGGGTCGGTCGGACAGGCTCGCGCGAGACGGGCTGATTTCGCAGGATCGCGTCGATGTCGGGGCGGCCTCGGGGACCGAGCGGGTCGGACCCGCCTCCGACGCGTCCGATGTCGCTGTCCCGCCCGGTCCGGCCGTCGAGAGGCCGCTCCTCGACGGCTTGCTGCGGCGCGACAGAGACGTCGAGACGAGGGACTCCGGCGAGGCCGACCGTCACCGCTTCGCTCAGGCCCGGATCGATGTCGAGCCGCACCCTGGTCGGACGGCCGGGTTCGATGGCGAGAAGGGCGCCAGCCCGTCTGTCGAGAGCGATCAGTCGGGCTGGCGAGGAAGGACCCCTGTCGTTCGCGCGAACCAGGATCCGCAGACCGTTCTCCAGGTTCGTCACCCTGAGGATGACCGGCAGCTGAAGCGTCTGGACGGCAGCCTCGGGGATGGTGGCATCGCATGTCTCGCCGTCCGCGGTGATCCGGTCGGACCCGCAAGGTGGTTCGTCGGTCGCGAGGCCGGTCATCGATCCGGCGAGACGCTCCCTGGGATAGAACCACGCGTGATCCGCGCTCATCCAGGCCGGCCCGACGAGATAGAACGGGTGGGCCACCGACGACGCGGTAGGACGCTTGCCGCAACCGGCCTGCGCAAGGATGCCGACCGTCAGCAGACAGGTGACCAGGCAGCAGGGAGGCTTCAAGCGATCTGGTCGCCGAGCAGGCCCACGCCGAGCGCGTAGAAGTCGGACGGATTGTATCGGCGGATCACGCCGAAATTCCGATAGACCATGAAAGCTTCCCCGCCTGCCCCGTCGGGAAGGAGCAGGGCGCCGACGACGTCGCCTCGCGAAAAGGAGCGTCCGTCGGTCCGTCGGACGCCGAGCGCGCTCCACTGCGAGAGGGTCCGGGCGTTGCCTCGCCCGGCCAGCGACGGTGCGAGCGGCTTGGTGAGTTCGACCGGCTGACCCCAGGGCTCGCCCGATCGCCAGCCGGATCGCGCGAGGTAGTTCGCGATGGACGCGAAGACGTCCCGTTCGTCGCGCCAGATGTCGGCGCGCGCGCCGCCGTCGAAAGCCTGCGCGAAACGCAGGTAGGCGCTCGGCATGAATTGCGGCTGACCCATTGCGCCGGCATAGCTGCCGAGCATCTCGCTTGCATCGATCGATCGACGATCGACGATGGTCAGCGCGTTGATCAGTTCGCCTCGGAAGAAGGTGCGCCGACGGCCATCGAAGGCGAGCGTGGCCAGGGCGTCGCAGACGTTGAAGGTCCCCTGCTTCTCGCCGAAGCTGGATTCCAGTCCCCAGATGCCGACGATGACGCCGGGATCGACCCCGTAGCGGCCCTCGATCTGCTGGAAGGTCGCGCGGCGCTGGTCATACGAGCTCCTCGCGCGCTCGAGGCGTGGTTCGGGCAATACGCGCGCGCGGTACTCCGTCCAGGTGAGGGTGAACTCGGGCTGGTGACGGTCGAGCTGGATGACCCGCTGGTTCGGCGTGGTCAGCGCCAGCGCGGACTCGACCGCGCGCCTGCTGATCCCGGCGGCTGCCGCCTCCGATTTCAGGTCGGCCAGGAACGCGGCGAACGAGGTCCGGGCGTTGGCGCTCGCCGCCAGCATGCCCGGAGCCGAGCCGAGCACCATGCGGCGGGTGGCGACGAGCGGGCGGCGCTCCGGCTGGTCGGGCGGCGAACTACTCACGTGGCGCCCTGCCCTCTCGAGCGCCATACAAGACGTAGTGCAGGAAGGGGTTCATGCCGGACGCGGCGACATCCGCATTGTTCTCGCAATAGAAGGACGTGCTGAAGAACGGGTTGGGGTCGCGCCCCTCCGTGCTCCCGTTGTCCAGGTAGTGCTGGACCGGGTCGAGCCGGGCAGCTGCGACATCGGCGTTCTGCGCGAGATACCAGGTCGGATCGAAGAGGAGAGATCGCACGTCGATCGTCGGTGGCTTCGTCCTGAAGGGCGGGGTGTTCTCGTCCGGCGATCCCGGGTGCGACGGACCGAGTTCGCCTTCGAGCGAATTCGGCTCGGTCGGCGCTGGCGAGGAACGCCTCGCCTGGGCCGCGGCGTTCTGGAACGGAGGCACGGATCTCGTGGTCGCTCTCGGTGATCGCCGCTGGGCGACACCGTCAACGGTCGACCCCGAGGTGCCCTTCATCCGATACAGTCTCATCCGCAGATCGCGCGCCACACTACCTGACCTCGTTCGCGGCGTCAGCATGGTGTGTGGACGCGAGCGGTCCGGGGTGACGCGAAGATCGAAACCCGCTACCACGGGCGCCGATACAGCAACCAAGGCGGGCTCGCGGTCCACAGCCAGCAATGCATGGGTGGTGCCAAATTGGGCCTCGATACCCCGACGCCTCGGAGAGCCCGGTCCGACCGTCACCGCTCCCGCATCCGACGGCATTTCGAGGGCACGGGCGCCGGGTGGTAGGTCTTTCGGTTTCAGCGCTTCTCGAGGGTGCGAGCGGACGTCCTCTCGCCCAGGCCGGCGCCATCATCCTCGGGACCTTCATCCTGGAGGACGCGGCGACGGTAGTCGCGGGCATGCAGGTGCAGGACGGCAAGCTGGTCTGGCCGTTGGCGCTCGCGGCGTTGTATGTCGGCGTGATCGCCGGCGACATGGGCCTCTATGGCATCGGCAAGCTGGCGTCGCTCTGGCCCATGCTGTTCCGGATCATCAGACCCGACCGTCGCGCGCGAGGCAAGGAGTGGCTGCGGGAACGCGTCTTCAGGGTGGTGTTCATCAGCCGGTTCCTTCCAGGAGCGCGCCTTCCCACCTACACGACCTGCGGATTTCTTTCCGCGGGCTTCCTGCGCTTCTCCCTCGCGGCATCGCTCGCGACGTTGCTGTGGACCACGGCCCTGTTCGGCATCTCGCTGCGCGTCGGTGAATGGCTGATGGCGCATTTCGGCGCCTGGCGCTGGCTTGGCGCGCTGGTGTTGATCGCCTTGCTGGTGATCGCCGGCCGTCTGGCGGCGAAGATGCAGGCGAGTGCCGAATGAGCCAGGTCATGTCCTCGCGCTCCGCGGCCGCGACCGCCCCGGTGCTGTCCACGTTCGAGTTCTGGCCGGGCTGGCTGTTCTACGCGCCGGTGGTGTTCTACTGGCTCCTGCTCGGGATACGGTATCGCAACCTGAGTCTGGCGACGGCGGCCAACCCGCATATCGAGAGCGGCGGCCTTTGCGGCGAGAGCAAATCTTCCATCCTCGACCAGGTGGCGGCGCACCAGCGGGCGTGGCTCGCGGACTACGTCAGGATCCTGATCGGGCGAGACGATTCGGGCTTCGCCTTGGAGGCCCTGGATGCGCGCGGCATCAGGTTCCCCATCGTCGTCAAGCCCGACATCGGATGTCACGGCGACGGGGTTCGCCTGGTGACCGATGCCGCGTCGCTCGATCGGGTTCTCGGCGACTTCGCCGTCGGCGTATGGGTCCTGCTTCAGGAATACATCGCATTCGAGGGCGAGGCGGGCGCCTTCTACGTCCGGGTTCCCGGCCATGAGCCGCGGATCACATCCCTGACCTTGAAGCACGCGCCGGTCGTCGTCGGCGACGGAACTTGCACGCTTCGCCAACTGATCGAGGCCGAACCACGCACGCGCGAGATCGCTCACCTGTATTTCCCGCGGTTGCGGGACCGTCTTGACGTCGTGGTGCCGCTGGATCGTCCGGTTCGACTCGTCTTCACCGGCAATCATTGCAAGGGCTCCGAGTTTCGCGACGGTCGCGCCGATATCACCGCCTCGCTCACGGCGGCGATCGACGGCGTCTGCCGGTCGATGCCGGACTTCCATTTCGGCCGCGTCGACCTGCGTTACGAGAACGCGCGTGCGTTGCACATGGGCGACCGGTTCCGCATCATCGAGATCAACGGCGTGGGATCGGAGGCGACGCACATCTGGGATCCTGGCACGACGTTGCGCGACGCCTATCTCGCCCAGTTCGAGCATTACGGTCTCGCGTTCAGGATCGGCGATCTGATGCGGCGTAGCGGCCATCGTCCCACATCATTGCGCAAGCTCCTGCGGCTGTGGCGGCGCCAGAGCCGCCTGATGGCGTCCTATCCGCTCAGCGACTGACGGCGTCAGTTGCCGCCCGCAAGTCCGCCATTGCCGAAGATGTATATGCCGATGTCGTGCTCGAGATTGTCGGCCGGAGACGTCCGATCGACTGTCTGCCCATCGTGCAGCTTTTCCGTCGCGGTTCCCGGCTCGATCGACAGCGTCGCGGCACTGGATGCACCCGCCGACGTCACGCTCAGGCTGCTGTCGGTGGCGAACGGGATCCGTCGGCTGACGGAGAAGACGACCTTGGCAAGATAGGTCTTCGGATCGAGAGTGATCCGCTTGACTGTTCCGACCTCGACGCCGCCGGTCTGCACGGGTGAGCCGACGGCGAGGCCGTCGCTCGACGAGAAATTGCCGACGAGGTCGATATGGCCACCCCGGTCCGGCGCGGTCGAGATCAAGGCGAAACCCAGGAACCCGGCCGCCACCAGGACAACGATGCCGCTCGCCGCATACGACCCGAATTGCCGTCCAGCCATCCAGGATTCTCCTCTCGAGCCGCCCTGATAGCGCAATTGCGTCGGGAGGGGGAATCGGTCACCACTCCCCGACCTCGAGGACATGACAATGAGCCATTTCCAGGCGTTGCTGATCGCCGCCATCCAGGGCGGGACCGAGCTGTTCCCGATCAGCAGCCTCGGTCATGCCGTCCTGGTTCCCTGGTTGCTGGGCTGGCACATCGACAGCCAAGGATCGGCTTTCCTGCCCTTTCTCGTCATGCTGCATGTTGGCACGGCCGCCGCCCTGCTGATCTATTTCTGGCGGGACTGGTGGACGCTCGCCTGCAGCGTCGTGGGTCTCGGTCCGGGATGGCGCGTCTCGGAAAGCCGGCGCGTGGCCTGGCTGATCGTCGTTGCGACGGTTCCTGCTGTCGTCGTGGGAGGATTGTTGGAACACACGCTGCGCCGGGTATTCGCGACGCCGCCGCTCGCGGCCGCCTTCCTGGCCGCGAACGGCATCATGCTGCTTGCCGGCGAGCGACTGCGGCAACGGCGCGCAGCACCCAGGGACAAGGACATCCCGGCGATGCACACGCGCGACGCGCTGATCATCGGCTGCTGGCAATGTCTGGCGCTGCTGCCCGGACTTTCCCGATCCGGCGCGACCATGGTCGGCGGGCTTCTCAGGGGCGTCGGTCACGAAGCCTCCGCCCATTTCTCCTTCCTGATCGCGTTTCCGATCATTCTCGCGGCAACCGTCCTGGAAGTCCCGAAGCTGGCAAGTCTGCCGTCCGGGTCGAGCGGGTTCGGACTGGCGTCGCTCGCCGCGCTGGTCGCGGGGATCGTTGCCTTCCTGAGTCTGGCGCTGCTGATGCGGTATTTCCGGCACGACGACAACCAGCCGCTACGACCGTTCGCCGTGTACTGCATTCTCGCCGGGGGCGGGTGCCTTGCCTACAGCCTGTCGTAAAGCCGTTCGGGCTGCGCTGGGAGTTCTCGGATGCACGCTGCTCATCGCCGGCGGCGGGGCCGATCTCGCGACGACGCCGATCTCGCGGATGCAGACGCCCTGGTGGAGGGAACGTTTCGTCAGCAAGCAGCAGGAACTTCGCTCGAAGGACGCGAACCTGGTCTGGCTCGGCGATTCGATCACCCAGGACTGGGAGCGCGACGATCCGCAACCATGGCTCAGGTTCAGACCGGTCTGGGACAGGTTCTACGGCTCGGTCGGGAGCGTCAATCTCGGCTTCAACGGCGACAGCACGTGCCACCTCCTCTGGCGGCTCGAGAGGGGCGAGCTGGCCCTGATGCGGCCGAAGGTCATCGTGCTGCTGATCGGCGCGAACAATTTCGGCCACGTTCACACCGACGCCGATCAGACCCGGGACGGGATCTTGAAAATCCTTTCGCTGCTGCACGACCGATTGCCGCGCGCCAGGATCATCCTGCTCGGCGTCCTCCCCTCGATCCGTTCGGCCTGGGTGGACGCGAACACGCGCAAGCTGAACGAGGAGCTGAGGACCGCGACGGCTGATGATGCCTATGTCAGCTTCGTCGATGCGACATCGATCTTCGAGACCGATGGCCGGGTCGACCCGGGGCAGTATATCGATCCGAAGCTGCATCCCGCGCAGCCCGCGCTGCATCCGACCGCGCAGGCGCAGGCGCGGATCGCGGCCCTGATCGAGCCGCTGGTCAGGCAGGGGCTCCGGTGAGTTAACCGCGACTTAGTTCCTTGCTGCCAGGCTGGGAGGTGCATCGGCCTGATGGAGGTTCTCGATCGATGGGTGACGGGAGGGGCTCACACGTCTTCGTCGCCACGCCGTGCTACGGCGGATCGGTGACCCAGACCTACATGCAATCCGTGCTGGCGCTGATGACGGAAGCGGCGGCCGCCGACATCGAGGTCAGCATCGGGCTGCTCGGCCAGGACGCCCTGATCACCAGGAGCCGCAACACGCTCGCCGCCCGGTTCATGCGGAGCACGGCGACGCATCTCCTGTTCGTCGACGCGGACATCGGCTTCCGGGCGGACGACGTGTTCCGCCTGCTCGGATCGCGCAAGGAGGTGGTCGGCGGCCTCTATCCGCTTCGGACCCGTCAGTGGGATGCGCGGTCGGTCGCACGGGCGCGATCCGGCGAGCCGCTCGCAAGTGCGTCGCTGGACTATGTCGGCGAGTGGTTCGGCGAGCCCGACGAGAACGGCCTGATCAGCGCGGTCCACGCGGGCACCGGCTTCCTGATGATCTCCCGCCACGCGATGGAGCGTCTGATCGCGTCCTATCCCGAGACGCGATGCCTGCACGGGCACGTGGCCGGCCAGCCTCCTCTCGAAGTCTTCGCGCTGTTCGACTGCCTGATCGATCCCGAGACCCGTCTCTACCTTTCGGAGGACTACGCGTTCTGTTCCCGCTGGCGCGCGATCGGCGGCGAGATCTGGCTGGATACGAGGTCACGGCTCGCGCATTGCGGGATGAGCGAGTTCATCGGCAGGCCGGACCTGCGCTGGTCTTGAAATTCATGGTTCGGCCTGGCGCCGAACACCGGGTCGATCGGCTCACGGCGCCCGGGATCGGGCAGCGGCTCGACGGCCGGCGGCGGGCTTGAAATTCGAGGCGGCGTCTTGGCGGAGCGGGCGGGTTTGCGGGAATGCGGTCGGGCCAGGCGGTTGGCCTGGCTGTAGGCGCGAGCGGCGAGCTCGGGATCGCCGTCGAACATGAAAATCCGGGCGGCGAGCCGGAGCACGTTGGCACGCGGCATCAGCGCGAAGGCCGCCTTGCCGACCTCCTGGCGCACGAGACCGGCGATCAGACCCTCCCAGGCGATCGTGCATGGGCGCGGCCCGCGCGGTGCGCCGGCGCCCGGACGGGCGCCCCCGTGACGGCCGGCTTGAAATTCGGGTTGCGAAGGGGAAGGCATGTCGGGCCTCGCGAGCGTGGGGGCCGCGAGCGTATCGATGTCTTCAGCGGTGATCCGTGCGAAGA
>CAXTUK010000008.1:0-6891 GCA_964247395.1 uncultured Acetobacteraceae bacterium | reverse complement strand
TGGTGGCTCGGCGAGCAAAGCGAGGCCATCTTGAAAGACGGTTCATCGCCAGAAGATGACGCTTGCTCGAGATATCGGCTTAGCTGAGGCTGGAAGAGAGGAGCGGCAATCTGGGAGTGAGGCTGTGTTACTACGTTCGTCCGGATTTTACATTGGGACTTTATCCCTGAGCATCTGCCCTCGGTACTCGCGGCCATCAATTTGACCTCTGATCCGAACCCTGCTGACTGGTCGGTCGGCGGAATGTATTTCGGGCAGAGCGCTACCGGAGGAACGATCAGAACCTCCAGATGGGACACGATGACCCTGACCGCCTACTGATTGTGAGAGGCAAGGCTGGAAAGTCTGCACGGGAGTGCGTCTGCGTCCCCGGTGGGGTGGTCCTTAAGGACAACATGGTTCTTCTCGAGTCGTTCAGCGCGCCGTGGAAGGCTACCAGCATCGTTCAAGAATATACAACGTCGGCCGCTCTTCGACTATGGCAGGGCATCTTCCAGCGTGTCGTGACACATGAGAGACCGTCGCACGCCAGGATCTCTGTTTCTCGACGTGCCAACCCGACCCGCAGGCTTGCAGAGGAGGAACTCGTCGAACGGCTCTTCGCCGCTCGGGGCTTCGTTCCCGTCTATCCTGACGATCAGTATCGTTGACCAGATCAACTTGTTCGTCAAGGCGGATCTCGTTGCCGGGCTGTAGCGAAAGCAACATGTTCAATCTCGCGTATGCGAGCTCGCTGCGTTATCTGATCGGATACCCGGATGCTGCGGAATTGGCTTCGCGACCCGGTTACGTGCACTGCACCTGGCATATCGCTCCCGGTATCCTGTCCGAGCAACTGAACGACTGGCTTCTTAGCTGTGGCGACGGGCGATGATGAACGACTCGACACGCAGTAGCCGAGGATCGGCGCACGGGGCGGTGTTGCTCCGTCTGGGTATGTCTCAGCGGGGGCGCCGTCCTGAAACACTTTCCTCGCCCCGCCAGGATTGCTTCGAGAAGTCTGAGAACATAGGACTTCTGTCCAGATCCTCCTGGAACAAATGGCGACGTGGGGAGACGCGCGCGCATCCATCCTCGACCAGGACCTTACCATGCAGTCTCAGGCCTTGTGTGCGGCCGGTGTGGAGTGATCCGTGCCCAGACCTCAATCCCGGTGTCGTGGTCGTCAGGGCGCGCGGCAGCGCGTGATCATCGATCGGGCGGGATGTCGCGTCGCGAGGTGATCTCGGTGCGCAGCCGGTCGAGGATCGCGGCGACCGGCATCGCGCCGAGATCGCGGCCACCGCGCAGGCGGACGGCGGCGGCGCCGTTTTCGGCTTCGCGGTCGCCGACGACGAGAACCATGGGGATCTTCATCGTCTGGGCGTTGCGTATCTTCTTCTGCATGCGTTCGGCGGAGGCGTCGACGGCGACGCGCAGGCCGGAGGTCGCGGTGCGGATATCAGAACCGACGAGTTCCTTCTTCAGCCGCTCGGCATAGTCGATGTGCCGATCGGCGATCGGGACGATGGTGACCTGGACGGGAGCGAGCCAGGTCGGGAAATTGCCGGCGTAGTGCTCGAGCAGGAACCCGATGAAGCGTTCGTGGCTGCCGAGCGGCGCGCGATGGATGACGTAGACCGGCTGGTCGGTGCCGTCGGCGGCGCGGTAGCGCAGGTCGAAGCGCGACGTCGCGAGGAAGTCGAGCTGGTTGGTGGAGATCGCGTATTCGGTGCCGATCGCGCTGCGGATCATGAAGTCGATCTTGGGGCCGTAGAACGCGGCCTCGCCTTCGGCCTCGACGCAGGGATAGCCGCCCTCGGCCGCAGCGGCGCGGATGATGTCCTGGGCGACGCGCCACTGTTCCGGCTCGCCCATGTACTTCTCGAGTTTCGACAAGTCGGGCAGGGAGAGGCGCATGTAGAAGTCGTCGATGTCGAACAGGCGATAGTACTCGGCGTGCAGGTTCATCACCCGGATGAACTCGTCCTTGGCCTGATCGAAGGTGCAGTAGATGTGGGCGTCGTTCTGGCAGAAGCCGCGTGTCCGCATCAGCCCCGACAGCGCGCCGTGCGCTTCGTAGCGGAACACCTTGCCGTATTCGGCGATGCGGACCGGCATCTCCCGGTAGGAATGCGGGCGGGCGAGGAAGACGTGATGGTGATGCGGACAATTCATCGGGCGCAGGAAGAATTCCTCATCCTCGAGCCTCATCGGCGGGTACATGTCGTCGGTGTAGTAAGGCAGGTGTCCGGACTGGCGATACAGCGCGCCGCGGGCGATCTCCGGCGTGATAACCTGCTGGTAGCCGTAACGCTGCTCGTAGTCGCGCGCGAGTTGTTCGAGCTCGCGTCTGAGGACGGCACCGTTGGGCAGCCAGAGCGGCAGGCCGATTCCGACTTCCTCGGAGAAGGCGAAGATGTCGAGCTCGCGGCCGAGCTTGCGATGATCGCGCTGGCGCATCTGCTCCTGACGCCAGAGCTCCTGTTCGATCTCGGCCTCGGTCTCGAAGCAGAGGCCGTAGACGCGCTGCATCTGCGGGTTGCGTTCGTCGCCGCGCCAGTAGGCGCCGGCGATGGAGGTGAGCCTGAAGGCGCCGATGGCGCCGGTGTCGGGCACGTGCGGGCCGCGGCAGAGGTCGACGAAGTCGCTGACGGTGTAGAACGAGACGGTGTCGACGCCGGAACCGTCGGCCGCGGCGGTGTCTGTGCTGCCTGCGGCGCTGGCGTCGCCGGTCTCCCTGGCGACCGCGGTGCTGCCCTTGGTGCGGAGCAGTTCGAGGAGCTCGACCTTGAAGTCCTGGCCGGTGCCGCGCATGAACGAGGTCGCGTCGGCGATGGCGATGTCCTCGCGCGTGAAGGAGGATTTCTCGTCGCGTTTCACGCGCATGCGCGCCGCGATGCGCGGGAGATCGGCCTCGCTGATCGGCTGGGGAAACAGGATGTCGTAGTAGAAGCCCTGGTCGGTGGCCGGACCGACGCCGAAGCGGACCTGCGGCCAGAGATCCTGGACGGCGGCGGCGAGGAGATGGGCGCAGGAGTGGCGCATCAGCGCCAGGTGCCTGCGGGTGGCGTCGTCGAGCGGGCCGGCCCGGCCGGTGCGGGACGCCGGCGAGGTCGGGCTGGCTTTCGGGTCGGACAGGGTGTCGGCCATCGCTTCGTCCTACACGCGGGGCCATCTTGTGTCACCGCGCGGGAGGCACGAAATTCCTGTCCCGGCGGGAATGGACTGGCTAGACTCGACCATGGCGCACGGTCGATGCTTCGTGGAAGTGTTGCGGTTGCGAGACAGGTGCGATGATCGACGCGGCGCATGACGAGTGGCTGACCGAGGGCGTGATGACGCGGCGCGTACTCGCGTGGCTGATCGACCTGGTGCTGGCCGCGGTGCTGGTCGTGGTGCTCAAGATCGCCTTCATCGCCCTCGGTGTGCTGACGCTCGGACTGGGGTTTCCCCTGCTCGCGCTGTTGCCGCTGGTGCCGTTCGCCTACGTCGCCGGGTTCGTGGCCGCGCGCGGCGCGACGCCTGGTCAGCAGGCGATGGGACTGGTGGTTCGGCGCGACGACGACCTGATGCCGCCCGGCGGGCTGCAGGCGCTGGTCTGGGCGGTCGGCCTGTTCGTCACCATGGCAGCCGGCGTGGTCTGGGTCCTGGTCGCGCTGATCACGGTGCGGCACCGCACGTTGCACGACCTGGCGTCGGGGGTGGTCGTGACACGCGCCCGGTCGCTGGAACCGCGGACCGGGATCTGGACGATGCCGGGCGGCCCGGGACGACCGTTCGCATGAGCTACAACGGACCGCGTCGGCCGCAATTCTTCTACACGACGGCCCCCCTGCCCTGCCCCTACGTTCCGGGCCGCGTCGAGCGGAAGGTGGTGACGGAGATCACCGGCGCGGACGCGGAGGATCTGCACGACCGGCTGTCGCGCGCGGGATTCCGGCGCAGCCACAACATCGCGTATGCGCCGGTCTGTCCGAACTGCAATGCCTGCGTGCCGATCCGCATTCCGGTCGAGCGGTTTCGTCCCGGGCGCAGCCTGCGCAAATGCGCACGCGCCAACGAGGGCGTCGAAGGCTTCGAGGTTCCGGCGCACGCGACGACCGAGCAGTACGCGCTGTTCCAGCGCTACCAGGCGGCGCGCCATGTCGAGGGCGACATGGCGGGAATGACCTTCTACGACTACCGGGCGATGGTCGAGGACACGCCGATCGAGACCTTCATGGTCGAGTTCCGGGAGCTGGACGACCGGCTGGTCGGCGCCTGCCTGACCGACCGGCTCGGCGACGGGCTGTCGGCGGTGTACAGCTTCTTCGACCCCGATCTGGACCGGAGATCGCTCGGCAGCTTCTCGGTGCTGTGGCTGGTCGAGCGGGCCAGGCTGCTGGAGCTGCCCTACGTCTACCTGGGCTACTGGGTGGCCGACAGCCGGAAGATGGCGTACAAGGCGCGGTTCAGGCCGAGCGAGATCCTGGCGGGCGGCATGTGGCGCGAGCTGCCGGACGAGATCGGCTGCGCGTCCGATGGATCGGCGGGACTCAGCGAGCCGGGTTACTGAGCCAGGCCCGATCGCGGGCGGCGTCCTGGTCGGATCCCGCGACACGCAGCCCGGCGCGGAAGCGTTTCGCGTTGGCGGCGTAGTGGCGGGCGCCGGCGAGTGCGAGGGCGACCTGCTCGGGGCGCGCTTCTCCGGTGATCCGGCCGGGAACGCCGAGGACGACGGAATTGTCGGGGATGACCTTGCCTTCGGCGACGAGCGCCTTGGCGCCGATCAGGCAGGAGCGGCCGATCCTGGCGCCGTTCAGGACACAGGCGCCCATGCCGATCAGGCTCCCGTCGCCGATCGTGCAGCCATGCAGGATGGCGCCGTGACCCACGGTGACGTCGGCGCCGATGTCGAGCGGGTAGCCGATGTCGGTGTGCAGGACGCAATTGTCCTGGACGTTGCTGCCGGCGCCCACCGTGATGCGCTCGTTGTCGCCGCGCAGGACGGCGCCCCACCAGACCGAGGCGTCGTCGGCGAGGGTGACGGCGCCGACGACCACGGCGTCCGGGGCCACCCAGACCTCGCCCTCGGTGAGCGGTTCGACGCCGTCGAGCGCGTAGAGCATCAGGCCTCCCTGCGGATCGTCAGGCCGATCATGACCGGCATCGCCAGCAGCACCAAGGGGAACTGGAGCAGCAGGCCGGAGCAGATGGCGATGGCGAGCGGCTGCTGGATGCCCGATCCGGCGCCGATGGCGAAGGCCAGCGGCAGCAGGGTGAGGATGGCGGTGATGGTGGTCATGGCGATCGGGCGGAGACGGTTGCGGCTGGCTTCGCGCAGCGCCTCGCGAGGCGCCATGCGATGCTCGAGCTCGGTGAACTCCGAGACGTAGAAGATCGCCATCTCGGTGCCGATGCCGATGATCATCGTCATGCCCATCAGCGCGGTGATGTTGAGCGCGATGCCGCTCAGCCAGAGGCCGGCGAAGACGGCGACGGTGGAGAAGAGCGAGCAGGCGATGATGATCACCGGCAGCCAGAAGCGCTCGTAGAGGAAGAGCAGCAGGATGAACTCGACGATCAGGGCGGCGACGAAGACGCGCGCGAGACCCACGAACGCGATCTGCTGCTGCTGGTAGAGACCGCCCAGTTCGTAGCGCGTTCCGGGGCCGAGCATGCCCGGCCTGGCCAGCACGCGCTGGATGTCGGCGATGGCGGCGCCGCCGCCCCTGCCCGCGATCCGGCCGGTCACCCCGATCATCGGCGGCAGGTTGTCGCGCGAGATCTGCGGCTCGCCGCTGACGGTGCGGATGTCGGCGACGCGTTCGAGCGGCACGAGGTGGCCGTCGGCGGCGCGCAACGGCAGCTCCGCCAGATCGGGCTGCCGCAGGCCGAGCGCGTCGGGCAGGCGCACGCGGACGCCGACCGTCTTGGCCGTCTCGGGCAGCAGCGTCGCGACCGCGCCGGTGAGCGCGTCGCTGGCGGCCTGGGCGATGTCGGCGGGTGCGAGGCCTTCGACGCCGGACCGGGCAGGGTCGATCGCGAGGTCGAGCGAATCGCCGGCGAGCTTGACCCCGCTCTTCACCTCCACGACGCCGGGCACCTTGCCGATGGCGCCCGCGACCCTGTCGGCGATCGGGATCAGTTCGGCTTCGCCCGCGCCATAGAGCTTGATCTCGATCGGCTCCGGGACCGACGTGAGGTCGCCGATCCGATCCTCCATCAGCTGGCTGATCTCGACCTCGACGCCGGGAACGCTGGCCTGAACCCAGGCGAGCGTCCGTGCCATCATGTCCTGCGTGGAGAGGGCGTGGCCCGGCTTCATCCGGACAAAATAGTCGCCGTGATAGCTCTGGCCGAGATCGTTACCGAGGCCGAGACCCAGACGGCGGGAGAACGTGGCGACCTGTGGGCTGGCGTGGAGCCATCGGTCGATCTCGGCGACCTCCCGGCCGGTTTCGGTCAGCGACGTGCCCGGCGGCGTGTAGTAGTCCATTGTGAAGCCGCCCTGGTCGACCTCCGGCAGGAAGCCGGTCGGAACGCG
The DNA here is from genome assembly GCA_964247395.1 of uncultured Acetobacteraceae bacterium. GTDB lineage: Bacteria > Pseudomonadota > Alphaproteobacteria > Acetobacterales > Acetobacteraceae > CAXTPV01. Next base: position 383 of record CAXTUK010000008.1, on the reverse strand, counting down.
CCCGTAGGCGACGACGCCGAGGGCGGCCAGCGGCACGAAGGCGAGCACGAGCAGGACGGGCCGGCGGATCAGCCCGTCCAGCAGACGGCGGTGGCGGCGGCCGAGCCAGCCTTCGCCGCCTGCGGCGGGATCACGCCAGCGGTCGAAATCGACCAGCGCGCGCATCACCACCGGGACGACGAAGGTCACCATCAGGTAGGAGACGGCGAGCGACGTCGCCATGGTGACCGACAACGCTTTCGAGAACGCGCCGGTGACGCCGGAGAGCAGGCTGAGCGGCACGAAGACGATGATGGTGGCGAGGCTCGATCCGGTCTGCGGCTGCATGAACTCGCGTCCGGCGGGCAGCACGGCGCCGGCGCCGGCGGTGCGCCCGTCGGCGC
>CAXTUK010000007.1:0-25888 GCA_964247395.1 uncultured Acetobacteraceae bacterium | reverse complement strand
GCCGCGGCATCGCCAACCCGATCGCGCAGATCTGGTCGGGCGCGATGATGCTCGACCAGCTGGGTCGACCGGAGGCGGGAGCGGCGATCGTCTCGGCGATCGAGACGCTGCTCGCGTCCAAGGATGCGCCGAAGACGCCCGATCTGGGAGGGAACGCCAGGACGGACGACATCGCGAAGGCGTTGATCGCCAGCCTTCCCGAGCGGAAAAGAGATCGGAACGAGTGAAGGAGGAGACCGATGCCCGATCTTCCCCTCCTCGTCTTCGATGTCAACGAGACCCTGCTCGATCTCGAGACGATGGCGCACCTTTTCGAACGCATGTTCGGCGATCGCGCGGCGATGCGCGAGTGGTTCAATCAGCTGGTCCTGTACTCGCAGGCCTTGTCGCTGTCGGCGGACTACGTGCCGTTCGGCGAGTTGGGCGGCGCGGTGCTGCGCATGGTGGCGGCTGTCCGCGGGCGCGAGGTGGGTGAACGTGATCTGGAAACCGTGCGGGAAGCGGTCGCCGCGATGCCGCCGCACCCCGAGGTGGCCGGAGCACTCGCACGGCTGCGCGCCGCCGGCTTCCGCCTGTTCACGCTGACCAACAATCCGCGCGCGACCTGCGTACAGCAACTGGAAGGCGCCGGATTGCTTGCCCTCTTTGAGCGGCAGTTCAGCATTGACGACGGCGTGCGTCGCTACAAGCCGGCGCCGGAAACCTACCGCGCGGTCGAGCAGGCCCTGGCCATGCCGCCTGCCCGACTATGCCTGATCGCGTGCCATCCCTGGGACACGCTGGGCGCGGTGGCGGCGGGCTGGCAGGCGGCGTTGATCTTGCGCCTGGGCAACGCCCCGCTCGACGTCGGCGGCCAGCCAGCGATTGTCGGCAAGGACCTCGATGCCGTGGCCGACGCACTGATCGACCGATACTCGGCGAGCATCCACGGAACGGGACGATCCGATCCTGCTGAATGAAAGATCCGCGATGACGCTCGACGTGAATAGGAGAATGCTGGCAGGTGTGACTGCTGCAGCTGCGGCAGCCTCCCTCGGGAGAAGTGCGAGAGCGCGAGCCTTGCCGCCGACGCCGGACGACCTGGCACGCGAGCTGCCCAGCCCACGACCGCCGCCGAGCGTCGGCGCCGACCTGCCCGAACTGCCGTCGCCGCAGCCCGACGGGGTCGGCGATCGCCTGTTTCCCGGCTTCCGCGCCGAGAACGTGAAGATCCAGGGCGCCGTGATCCACACGTTGAGCAAGGGCTCCGGGCCGCCGTTGCTGCTGCTCCACGGTCACCCGGAGACACACGTGACGTGGCACAAGGTCGCGCCTTCGCTGGCCGATAACTACACCGTCGTCCTGCCGGACCTGCGTGGCTACGGCGACTCCAGCAAGCCCGACTACAGTCCCGACAACCGCGATTATTCGTTCCGCGCCATGGCGCAGGATATGGTCGAAGTAATGGCCCACTATGGTCATCCAAAATTCATGATCGCCGGGCATGACCGTGGCGGCCGCGTGGTGCATCGTCTGATGCTCGATTACCCTGATGTGGTGCTCAAGGGATGCGTGCTCGACGTGGCGCCGACATTGACAATGTACGACGATACCAGCAAGGAGTTCGCGACCAAGTATGTCTGGTGGTTCCTGCAGATCCAGCCGGCGCCGATGCCTGAGCACTTGATCGGTCTCGACCCGGGCTACTATCTGCGGGACCACTTGGCCGTGCAGGGAAAGACCCCGGGCGCGGTCACTCCCGAAGCGATGGCGGAATACATCCGTTGCTATTGCTGCCGTGGTACGATCCGCGCCGTCTGCGAGGACTACCGCGCGGCCGCTGGCATCGACCTCGAGATGGACCGCGCCGACGACAAGGCCGGGCACAGGATCGAGGCGCCGCTGCTCGCACTCTGGGGCGCCGAAGGGACCGTCGGCAAGCTGTGGAACGTGCTCGACACCTGGCGTCCGAAGACGCAAGCGGCTCTTGAAGGCGAGGCTCTGCCGTGCGGGCACCTCATCCCGGAAGAGCAGCCTGAATTGGTGATCGCTCGGTTCCGACAATTTTTCCACAGCTGAGACGAGGTCTGCATCGATGCGAGTGCGGAACACCCCTGAAATGAAGTTCCGAAAATCCTGATCAGTATAGTGGTGGAGAGACAGGCATGAGCCCGGACAACGCGATTTCCCATGTTACCGGCTCGGGATTGCTGGATGATCCGCGCCGCAACAAGGGCACCGCGTTCACGGCAGAGGAGCGTAGGGCGCACGGCTTGGAGGGCCTGTTGCCGCCCGCGGTCGAGACGATCGAGCGGCAGGTCGAGCGGGTGATGGGCCATCTCGCCAACAAGCCGACCGACCTCGAACGCTACATCTATCTGATCGGGCTCTGCGACCGCAACGAGACGTTGTTCTACAGAACGTTGATGTCGGACCCGGCGCGCTTCGTGCCGATCGTCTACGATCCGACGATCGCCGACGCCTGCCTCACCTTCGGCCATCTCTATCGACGGTCGCGCGGGATGTATGTCACGCGTGACATGAAAGGTCGCATGGCCGACGTGCTGCGCAACTGGCCGGCCGGAGACGTGAGATTCATCTGCGTGTCGTCCGGCGGCCGGATCCTGGGCCTGGGCGACATCGGCGCCAACGGCATGGGCATCCCGATCGGCAAGTTGCAGCTCTACACCGCCTGCGCCGCGGTGCCGCCGGACTGCTGCCTGCCGGTGCTGTTCGACATCGGCACGACGAACGCCCCGATGCGGGCCGATCCGCTCTATCTCGGCCTGCGGGAAGCGCCTCCCGAATCCGAGGACGAGCTCGACGGCCTGGTCGACGAGTTCGTTGCCGCGGCCAACGAAGTGTTCCCGGGCGTCTGCATTCATTTCGAGGACTGGAAGGGCATCGACGCCATCCGGTTGCTGGCCCGCTACGCCGACAAGGTGCTCTGCTACAACGACGATATCCAGGGCACCGCGTCGGTGACGATCGCGGGACTGACGACGGCGCTGCAGATCAGCAATACCAAGCTGAACGACCAGAGGATCTTCTTCCTCGGTGCCGGCTCGGCAGGCATCGGCATCGCCAACATGATCGTCGAGGCCATGGTCGACGAGGGACTGACGAAGGAGGACGCGCGCAAGCAGGTCGCGATGTTCGACGTGGGCGGGCTGATCGAGCCCTCGCGGCAAGGCCTGTCGCCCTCGCAGAAGGTCTATGCACAGAAGGCCGAGCCGACCAAGGATCTCCAGGCGGCGGTGGAAGCGTTCAAGCCCACGACGCTGATCGGCGTGTCGACGACGGGAGGCGCCTTCACCGAGGGCGTCGTGGGAGCCATGGCCAGGAACGTCGAGCGCCCGATCATCTTCCCGCTGTCGAACCCGACCGACAAGGCGGAGTGCACGCCAGAGCAGGCCTATGCCTGGACGGACGGCAGGGCGCTGGTCGCCTGCGGGGTGCAGTTCCCGGACGTCACCTTGCACGGCAAGGCCTATCATCCCGGCCAGGCGAACAACTTCTACATTTTCCCGGCCGTCGGTCTTGCCGTCTATGCGACACGGCCCAGGCGCATCACCGATCGGATGTTCATCGAGGCCGCCCGCGCGACCGCCGACCAGGTGAGCCGCGATGATCGCGAACGCGGCATGTTGTACCCAAGGCAGTCGCAGATCCTGCAGACCGAGATCACCACCGCGACGCGTGTCGCCGAGCACATCTTCGACCAGGGGGAGGCAACCGTCGAGCGGCCGAAGGACGTTCGGGCCTGGATCGAGACGCTGACCTACAGGCCCGAATACCGGCAGGAGACCTGACCATGTTCGGCAAGGAGAAGTCGCCCGGCATGAAGGACGTGCCGATCGGGCTCGATGCGGCGGGAGAACGGACCGAGACCGACTCCATGGGCAGCGTCCAGGTGCCGGCCGACCGCTACTGGGGCGCGCAGACCCAGCGCAGCCTGCAGCATTTCTCCATCGGCAACGACCGCATGCCGAAGGAGGTCTACCGTGCCTACGGCGTGGTCAAGAAGGCGACGGCGCTGGTCAACCAGGCCGACGGCCGCCTGCCGGACTGGAAGGCGGCGGCGATCGTCAAGGTCGCCGACGAGGTGATCGCCGGCAAGCTCGACGAGCACTTCCCGCTGTATGTCTGGCAGACCGGGTCGGGCACGCAGTCCAACATGAACCTCAACGAGGTCATCTCCAACCGCGCCATTCAGCTGCTGGGCGGCGAATTGGGCAGCAAGGCGCCTGTTCACCCCAACGACGACGTGAACATGGGCATGTCCTCCAACGACTCCTTCCCGACCGCGATGCACGTCGCGGCGGTCAAGGAGCTCGACGACAGCCTGTTGCCGCAACTGGACGCACTGGCCAGGTCGATCGAGGTCAAGTCGGCGGACTGGAAGGACATCGTCAAGATCGGCCGCACCCATCTGGAAGACGCGGTGCCGCTGACGGTGGGGCAGGAATGGTCGGGCTACGCGCACCAGATACGCGACGCGATGACCGGTGTGGCGCAGGCGCGCCAGGGCCTGATGGAGCTGGCCATCGGCGGCACGGCGGTCGGCACGGGGCTGAACGCGCCGCCGGGCTTCAGCGTGAAGGTCGCGGCGCGGATAGCCGAGCTGACCGGCCGGGCCTATGTCACGGCGCCGAACAAGTTCGCCGCCCAGGGCTCGCTGGACGCCATGGTGCGGGCCAGCGCAGCGCTGCGCGGGGTGGCGGTGGCGCTGATGAAGATCGCCAACGACATGCGCTGGCTCGCCTCCGGCCCGCGCTGCGGCTTCGGCGAGCTGCTGCTGCCGGAGAACGAGCCGGGCAGTTCCATCATGCCGGGCAAGGTCAACCCGACGCAGTGCGAGGCCATGGTGATGATCGCGATCCAGGTGATGGCCGAGGACGGCGCGGTTGCCTTCGCGGGCAGCCAGGGCAATTTCGAGCTGAACGCGATGCGGCCGATCATCATCAACAACTTCCTGCATTCGGCCCGCATCCTGGCCGACGGCAGCGAGAAGTTCCGGCTCTACTCGGTCGAGGGCACCAGGCTGAACCAGAAGCGGATCGGCAGGTATGTCGACGAGTCGGTCATGCTGGTCACCGCCCTCAGCCCGGTGGTCGGCTACGACAAGGCGTCCAGGATCGCGCACAAGGCGATGGAGGACGACCTGACGCTGAGGCAGGCCGCGGTGCAGTCGGGCGACGTCAGCGAGCAGCAGTTCGACGAAGTGGTTGACGCGCGCAAGATGGTCGGCAGCGGCTTGGCGGGAGCCTGACGATGAGCAAAGCCAACGTCGCCGGCCTTCTCATCGGGGCCTTGAAGCAGGCGGGCGTGAAACGCGTCTACGGCATCGCCGGGGACAGCCTCAATGCCGTCACCGAGATCCTGCGCCGGGATGGCGGCATCGAGTGGATCCACACAAGGCACGAGGAGGTCGCGGCCTTCGCCGCCGGCGCCGAGGCGCACCTGACGGGCTCGCTGGCGGTCTGCGCCGGCAGTTGCGGGCCAGGCAACCTGCACCTCATCAACGGCCTCTACGATTGCCAGCGCTCGCGCGTGCCCGTGCTCGCGATCGCCGCACAGATCCCGAGTGCCGAGATCGGCCGCAACTATTTCCAGGAGACTCACCCGCAGAACCTGTTCGGCGAGTGCAGCCATTTCTGCGAACTGGTCACCAGCCCCGAGCAGCTCCCGGGCGTGTTCGAGACCGCGATCCGCGTCGCGGTCGCCAAGCGCGGCGTCTCCGTGATCGTGCTGCCGGGCGATGTCGCCAACTTGCCGGTGCCGAGGCTGCCCGGACTGTCGGCCTCGCTCCTGCCCGTCCCGCCGCTGGTCCGGCCGCACGACGCGCAACTGGACGAACTGGCGAGGCTGCTAGACGGTGCCGCCCGCGTCACGCTGCTATGCGGGCGCGGCTGCTTCGGCGCGCACGCGCCGCTCATGCGGCTTGCCGAAGTGCTGAAGTCGCCGATCGTCCACGCCCTTGGCGGCAAGGAGGGGGTCGAGTGGGACAACCCGTACGACGTCGGCATGACCGGATTGATCGGCTTCAGTTCGGGCTACCACGCCATGATGGACTGTGACACGTTGCTGATGCTGGGGACAGATTTTCCTTACCGGCAGTTCTATCCAGCCGACGCGAAAGTCGCGCAGGTCGATCTCCGCGCCGAGAATTTGGGTCGCCGTTGCCGGATCGACCTCGGCCTGGTCGGCGACGTGGGTGCCACGATAGAGGCGTTGCTCCCGCGTCTGACGGCCAAGACCGACCGCGAGCATCTCGACGGCAGCCTGGCGAATTACAAGAAGGCTCGAGAAGGTCTCGACGAGCTAGCGGTGGGCCGCGCCGGCGGCATCATGCATCCGCAGTTCGTCGCCCGTACGCTGAGCGAGGCGGCAAGCGAGGATGCGGTCATCACCTACGACGTCGGCACGCCGTCAATCTGGGTCGCGCGCTACATGCGCATGAACGGCAAGCGCCGGCTGATCGGCTCGCTCAACCACGGCTCGATGGCCAACGCGATGCCGCAGGCGATCGGGGCGCAGGCGACGTACCCGGGGCGGCAGGTCGTTTCGTTCTCCGGCGATGGTGGCTTGACCATGCTGATGGGAGACCTGCTCACGCTCGTGCAGCAGAAGCTGCCGGTGAAGGTGGTCGTGCTGAACAACGGCACGCTCGGCTTCGTGGAGATGGAGATGATGGCGGCCGGCTATCTCGACACCGGCGTCAAACTGACCAATCCCGACTTCGCGGCGATGGCGCGCGGGGCAGGCATCTTCGCCAAGAGGGTCGAGGATCCGGCGGAACTGAAATCCGCGATGGCCGAAATGCTGGCCCATGACGGCCCGGCGCTGCTCGATGTCGTGTCGGCACGGCTGGAGCTGGCGATGCCGCCCAGGATCGGCGTGGCGCCACCGGGTTCGGCCTGTGGGTGGCCCGGGCGGTCATCAACGGCCGCGGCACCGAGATCGTCGACGTCGCAAGGACCAACCTCGTACACTGATCAGCGCCGCAGCCGGAGCGAGCCCATGCGTGTCGGACTGTTCGTCCCCTGCTACGTCGATGCGTTCCATCCGGAGGTCGGCATCGCCACCCTCGAGTTGCTCGAACGGCTGGGTTGCGAGGTCGAGTATCCCGTTGACCAGACCTGCTGCGGCCAGCCGATGACCAACACGGGCTGCCATGAGGAGTCGGCTGCGACCGAGGCGCTGTTCGTCAGGAACTTCTCCAGATACGACTATGTCGTCGGACCGTCCGGAAGCTGCGTGCACCAGGTCCGTTACGCGTTCGACGCCGTCGAGCAGACCGACGAGGTCAGGTCTGTCCGGGCCAGGACATTCGAGCTTGTGGAGTTCCTGCACGACATCCTCAAGGTCGATGCATTTCCCTGGGCGGAGTTCCCGCACAAAGTCGCGCTGCACAACAACTGCCAGACGCTGCGCGGACTCGGCATCGCCAGCTATTCCGAGCAGCGGCGAGCGGTTTTCTCCAAGCCGATCGACCTGCTGGGCAAGGTCCGCGGCATCGAGTTCGTGGAACTGGCGCGTCCGGACGAATGCTGCGGTTTCGGCGGCACGTTCTCCGTCTTCGAGGAGGGGGTTTCGGCGAAGATGGGACACGACAAGGTGCGCGACCAGCATCAGGCCGGGGCGGAGTACGTCACCTCGTCGGACAGCTCGTGCATGCTGCACCAGCAGGGCTGCGCCGAGCGCCTCGGTTTGCCGCAGCGCTACATCCACATCGCGCAGATCCTCAACGGAGATCGGGAATGAGCGAGGCTGAGCCGATGCTGCATCCGGAACTGGCGGACGACGGACCCACCGAGGGCGCAACCCGGCACGGCAGGCGCCTGGACCATGCCGAGGGCACCTCGAAACCGATGCGCTCCAGGACCGGTGAGCGGCAGGCGCCCAGGACGCCGGAGCCGCAGCCGCGCGGCGCCGTCGTCCGCGGCAGTCGGCCGGTGGACCAGTCGGAAGCCGCCAACCGCTTCATCGCCGCGACCGAGCACGAGAAGATGCACGACGAACGGCTATGGGACCTGCGCCAAAAGCGCGACCGCGAGATGCACGGCATCACGGAGTGGGAGGAGTTGCGCGAGCTGGCGTCGGCGATCAAGGAGCACACGCTGACGCATCTCGCGCAGTACCTCGAACAGTTCGAGGCAAACGCGCGGGCCAACGGCATCCACGTCCACTGGGCGCGCGACGCCGCCGAGCACAACGAGACGGTGCTGCGCATCCTCGCCGATCACGGTGCGAGGCGGCTGATCAAGAGCAAGTCCATGCTGACGGAGGAATGCAACTTCCGCGAGTTCATGGGCGAGCATGGCATCGAGATCATCGAGACCGACCTCGGCGAGCGCATCCAGCAGCTCGACGGCGAGGCACCGAGTCATGTCGTCGTCCCCGCGGTTCACAAGCTGCGGACCGACGTGGCGCAGGTCTTCGCCGACAAGCTCGGGTCCGACCCCGCGAACGACGATCCTCGGTATCTGGCCGAGAAGCAGCGCGACGCGACCCGGCCGCTGATCCTGTCCGCCGATGCCGGAATGACCGGGTGCAACTTCGCCGTCGCCGAGACGGGCACGGTCGTGGTGTGCACCAACGAGGGCAATGCCGACCTTTCGGCCAACACGCCGCCGCTGCACATCGTCTCCGCCGGGATCGAGAAGCTGGTCCCCCGCCTGGACGATCTGGCTGTCTTCGTGCGGCTGCTGTCGCGATCGGCGCTGGGTTCGCCGATGACGCAACACACCTCGCACTTCCGTGGCTCGCGCGAGGGGGGCGAGATGCATGTCGTCCTGGTCGACAACGGCCGCTCCGAGCGGCTGGGCATGGAGCAGTTCTGGACGTCGCTGAAATGCATCCGTTGCGGCGCCTGCATGAACACCTGCCCGGTGTTCCGCCGCAGTGGCGGCCTCAGCTACGGCGCAACCTATGCCGGACCGATCGGCCTGATCATCGACCCGACCTTCAACGCACGCAAATACAGCAAACTGCCGTTCTCCTCCACGCTGAACGGCAGCTGCACCAACGTCTGCCCGGTCAAGATCAACATCCACGAGCAGATCGCCGCCTGGCGCAGAGTCATGTCCGAAACGCACGAGTTGCCGCTTCTCAAGAAGGCGATGATGAAGGCGGCCGGCGCATTGCTGGCGAGCCCGACGCTCTACCGCGCGGCACTGCCTGTCGCGGACAGCGCGTTGCGTCACCTGCCGCGCTTCATTCTCTACAACCGGCTGAACAGCTGGGGCCGCGGCCGCGAGGTGCCGCATGCGCCGAAGCAGACGTTCCATCAATGGCACGCCGCGAACCGGAGCAAGGCGCCATGAGCAGCCGCGACGAAATCCTGGCCGCGGTCCGCGCCCACGCGCCCACGATCGAGCGGCCACTGCCAGAGGTGAAGCTGTTCGACACGGTCCCGCCCGCTGATCTGGTAGCGGCATTCGTGAAAATGCTGGAGCTGATGGGCGGCGAATGGCTGCCATCCGATGCGGCGGACCCGCTGGGCTCCGTGCATGCCAAGCTCGCCGGGGCCAGACTTGTCTGCTCGAACGCGCCGGAGATCGCGGGCAACAAGACGCTGGATGCCGACACGAAGCCGACCGACCTGGCGGACGTCGACTACGGCGTCGTTCGCGCCGCCTTCGCCGTTGCCGAGACCGGGTCGATCTGCCTCACCGAACGGCAGCTTGGCGTCAACACGCTCGGCTACCTGCCGCAGCATCTGGTGGTCCTGCTCGACCCGGCGGATATCGTGCTCAACATCCACCACGCCTACCGCCGCCCGGAATGGCGTGACAGACATTACGCCGTCTTCCAGACCGGCCCCTCCGCCACCGCCGACATCGAGGGCGTGCTGATCCACGGAGCGCAGGGCGTGCGGTCCCTCTCCGTCGCCGCAGTGCCCCGGCGCGGCTGACGCACGCTTGGGGAAAAGCGCCAGAATTGCGCCGGGATGGCGAGAGGCGGCGCGGTCTCTGGTTCAGGCCAGCCCGGTGAACAGCGAGGTCGACAGGTAGCGTTCGGCGAACGACGGGATGATCACCGCGATCATCTTGCCGCGAAGCGCCGGGTCGCTCGCCAGCGTCAGCCCGACATGCAGCGCCCCGCCTGAGGAAATCCCGATCGGCAGCCCCTCGATCCGCGCGCACCGCTTGGCGGCGGCGATCGCCTCGCGCTCGCTCACCGTCATCACGCGATCGAGCAGTTCGGTTTCCAGGACGGAAGGCCGGAAACCCGGTCCGATCCCCTGGATCCCGTGCGGACCGGGCTCCTCGCCGTTAAGCACCGCACTCTCCGCTGGCTCCACGCCGATCACCTGCAGTCCGGGCCTGCGCGGCTTGAGCGCCCGCGCGATGCCGGTCGCCGTCCCGCCCGTGCCGATGCCGGCTACGACCACGTCGACGCCCCCGTCGGTGTCCGCCCAGATCTCCTCCGCGGTGGTCTCCGCGTGCACCGACGGGTTGGTCGGGTTGTCGAACTGCTTGGGCATCCAGGCATTCGGTGTGCTGGCCAGGATGTCCTCGGCCCTCGCGATCGCGCCGGCCATGCCGAGCTTGCCCGGCGTGAGCTCGAGCTGAACGTCCATCAAGCGCAGCATCTTGCGCCGCTCGATCGACGCCCCCTCCGGCATCGTCACGATCAGGCGATAGCCGCGCGAGGCCGCGACGAACGCGAGCGCGATGCCGGTGTTGCCCGAGGTCGGTTCGACCAGGATCGTCCTGCCCGGGGTGATCAATCCGTCCCGCTCGGCGCCGAGCAGCATCGCAGCCCCGATCCGATCCTTTACCGAGCCCAGCGGATTGAAGAACTCCAGCTTCAGCAGGAGATCGGCGACCAGCCCATCCTCGCGGCTCAGGCGCGGCACCCGCACCAGCGGCGTTCCGCCGACCGTCGCCACCACGCTGTCGTAGATCCGACCGCGAGGGGAAGCGAAAAGGTCTCCGAAACCGGAGGTCGTGTCGGAGCGTGGGTCGATGATGTCCATGGCCGAAGATAGCACCGAAGTCGCACGTGGATCACCCTGCCATGGTCATGTAGTCTTGTCCGGCGACGCGAGGAGATCGTCATGCTGCTTCGGCGGGACCGGGCCATGGTGGCCGTGCTGATCATGCTCGACGTCGCCTTCCACGCCGGGCGGTCAGGCACGGTGAGCGCGGCCGACATCGCGGACCGGGCGAGCCTCGCACGGCGTGGGATCGAGCCGCTGCTCCAGTCGCTGTCCCGTTCGGCCCTGCTGGAGAGCATCCGCGGGCCGAGAGGCGGCTATCGGCTCGGCAGGCCGCGGCGCGACATCACCCTCGCTGACATCATCGAAGTGGCTGTCGCCGAGGACGGCGGCAACGAGGATGGCCCGAGCGGCGACCTCTTCACGCACGTCGTTGAGCCCGCCTGGGGCGAGCTCGACCATCAGTTGCAGGAGAGCCTGCAGGCGCGCACGCTGGATGACCTGGTCCGCTCGGCCGAGAAGGCCGGGCTGGTCCGGCCCTTGGCGGAGCCCATCAGCTTTTCCATATAGCGCTCATCCCTGAGGCAAGCGGCCTCCCACGATCAATCAGCGTGGCTCCCACGAACCGCTCGCCGTCGTCGTGCTCCTCCAGCGGGATTTCCGCCGTGCCAGATACCAACCTCGTCGCCGCGCCCAAGCTGTCGGGCGCCGAAAGCCTCAAGCGCGAAAGTCACGGCCTGCGCGGCACGCTGGCCGACGAGCTCGCCGCCGGCGGCATCTCCGTCTCCGAGGAAGCCTACCAGCTGCTCAAGTTCCATGGCAGCTACGAGCAGTTCGACCGCGACACCGCGACCAAGCGCAAGCAGGCCAGGCTCGACAAGGAATACCAGTTCATGGCGCGCGTCCGCATCCCGGGCGGCGCGCTGACCTGCGAGCAATATCTCGCGCTCGACGCCATCGCCTCCGAGTTCGCCAACGACACGCTGCGCATCACCTCGCGCCAGGGCATCCAGTATCACGGCGTGCTGAAGGGCGACCTCAAGCCGGCCATCGCCCGGGTCAACCAGGCGCTGCTGACCACGCTCTGCGCCTGCGGCGACGTGGTGCGCAACCTGATGACCTCGCCGGCGCCGGTACGGGACGAGCGTCACGCCCGACTACGGGCAGACGCCCGCATGCTGTCCGCGGAGCTGCTGCCGAAGAGCCGCGCCTACTATCAGATCTTTCTCGACGAGAAGCCCATCGCCGGTCTCGACGAGGAGGAGACGCTCTACGGGCCGACCTATCTGCCTCGAAAGTTCAAGATCGGGATCGCGCTGCCCGAGGACAACACGGTCGACGTCCTCACCCAGGACATCGCGGTCATCGCACGATGGGAGAACGGTGTCCTCGTCGGCTACGACGTCGCCGTCGGCGGCGGCCTCGGCATGACCCACAACCGGTCCGACACCTACCCGCGACTCGCGACCCCTCTCTGCTTCGTGCCGCCCGACCGTCTGGCCGCCATCGTGGAAGCGGTGATCAAGGTGCAGCGCGATCACGGCGGCCGGACCGACCGCCGTCGCGCTCGCCTGAAATATCTCGTCGACGACCGCGGCATCGACTTCATCCGGGCCGAGGCCGAACGTCACACCGGAGAGCGGCTCGCCGACCCGCATGATATCCCGAGACTGGCCGTCCCGGACTTCCTGGGTTGGCACCAGCAGGGCGACGGGCGTTGGTGGCTGGGCGTGCCTGTGCCGTCCGGCCGCATCGCCGACCAGGGCGAACGGCGGGTCCGCACGGCCTTGCGCGAGGTCATCGGGCGGTTCGCGATCGACCCGGTCCTGACCCCCCAGCAGGACATCCTGCTGAGCGACATCGAGGGCGCAGATCGGGACGCTGTCGAGCAGGTGCTCCGCTCGCACGGCGTGCGGCTGGCCGGCGACCTGTCCACCCTCGAGCGGTTCACGCTCGCTTGCCCCGCGCTTCCGACCTGCGGCCTCGCCTTGACCGAGGCGGAGCGGGTCAGGGCTCCGTTCGTCGCCGCGATGGACGCGGCACTCGAACGGCACGGCCTCGCCGATCGCCGGATCAGCTTCCGCATCACCGGCTGCCCGAACGGCTGCGTGCGGACGTACACCGGCGACATCGGCCTGGTTGGTCGCATGCCTGGCTACTACGCCGTTTATGTCGGCGGTGATTTCGCCGGCACCCGCCTGAGCTTCCGCCTGCTCGATCGCGTCCGGCAGGGCGACGTCGTTCCCACTCTCGACATCCTGTTCGGCGCCTACGCCGCCGGTAGCACCGGCGAAGAGGGCTTCGGCGACTGGTGCACCCGCGTCGGCGCCGACGGTCTGCACGAGATCCTCGACGACATCAAGGCAGACGTTCCTACCCGAACACCCGCCGCCCGTTCTTGAACGTCGCCAGCACGCGTCCCTCGAGCGCCCGGCCGTCGAACGGCGTGTTCTGCGCCCGGCCGGGCAGCTTGCCGGCCTGCACCTGCCAGATCCGTTCCGGATGGAAGACGCACAGATCGGCCGGAGCGCCGACCCGGAGCCGGCCTACGTTCTCCGCGCCGAGCAGCCTGGCCGGAGCGAGCGTCAGCAACTCGATCGCGCGCGCGAGTGGGAGCCGGTGCCCGTGCACCTGCGCCAGCAGCAGCGCCAGCAACGTGACCAATCCGGTGCCTCCCGCCGAAGCCTGGGCGAACGGCAGCCGCTTGTCGTCGGCGTCGCGCGGCGTGTGGTCGGATGCGACCGCATCGATGGTTCCGTCATGCAGCGCCGCCGCGATCGCTTCCCGGTCGCGCTCGGGCCGGAGCGGCGGCGATAACTTGGCGTAGGTCCTGAAATAGCCGATGGCGGTCTCGTTGAGGTCGAAATAGGGCGGGGCGGTATCGCAGGTGACGGCGGCGCCGCTTTCCTTCGCTCGCCGGATCAGCGCGACGCCTTCCTCTGTCGAGATGTGAGCGAAATGGACGCGGCCGCCGGTGAGCGCCGCGAGACGGATGTCGCGCGCGATCAGGATCGCCTCTGCCGCCGCCGGGATGCCGGGCAGACCGAGGCGCGTGGCGAGCTCGCCCTCTGTCGCCGCACCCCCTGATCCCAGCGAAGGGTCCTCCGGATGCTGCACGATCACCGCACCGAAGCCACGCGCGTAGGACAGCGCCATGCGCATCAGCCGGCTGTCCGCGATGGCGCGGGTACCGTCGGTGAATGCGACGGCGCCCGCTTCGCGCAGCAGACCCAGCTCGGCCAGCTCGCGGCCCTCGCAGCCCCGCGTCGCAGCGGCGTAGGGCATGACGGTCAGCCGGCCGGTTTCCTCACCGCGGGCGCGCAGCAGGCGCACCAGCGCCGGGTCGTCGATCGCCGGCCGACTGTCGGGCAGACAGGCGAGCGTGGTCACGCCGCCCGCGTTCGCCGCCTCCGCGGCCGAGGCGACGGTCTCGCGATATTCGAACCCGGGCTCGCCGATCGACGTCCGCATGTCGACCAGGCCCGGGCAGACCACCGCACCGTGCTCCTCGACGAGAACGGCGCCTTCTGGCAGCGCGGGTGTCGGGCCGATGACGACGTCGGCGATCAGCCCGTCGCGGACCAGCACCGCGCCATCACCGTCGAGGCCGGCCGCCGCATCGATCACCCGACCGCGAACGACGAATTGTTCGAACTGGTCAGGCATTGCGCCGCCGCTCGCGCTGCGCGCGCGCCAACCGGTCGAGCACCGCCATCCGGACCGCGACGCCCATCTCGACCTGTTCGCGGATGACGCTGTGCTCCGGATCGTCGGCGACGCTGCTGTCGATCTCGACCCCCCGGTTCATCGGCCCCGGATGCATCACCAGCGCACCGGGCTTGGCGAAGGCGAGCTTTCGGGCGTCGAGGCCGAAGAAGCGGAAATACTCGCGCGTGCTCGGCACCAGGCCGGCGCTCATCCGCTCATTCTGCAGCCGCAGCATCATCACCACGTCCGCGCCATCGAGGGCTGCCCGCATGTCGTGGAACACCGTCACGCCGAGCTGCTCGATCTCGGCCGGGATCAGGGTCGGTGGACCGACCACCCGGACATCGTTGCCCATGTTGGCGAGCAGGAAGATGTTCGACCGCGCCACCCGGCTATGCGCGACGTCGCCGCAGATCGCGATCCGCAGCCCGCGCAGCCGATTGAGACGGCGGCGAATGGTCAATGCGTCGAGCAGCGCCTGGGTCGGATGCTCATGCGTGCCATCCCCGGCGTTGATCACCGACGCGCTGACCTTCTGCGCCAGCAGCGCGGGCGCGCCGGACTGGCCGTGACGAACGACGAGAAGGTCGCAATGCATCGCGTTCAGCGTCGTCGCGGTGTCGAGCAGCGTCTCTCCCTTGTTCACCGACGATTGCGACACCGACATGTTGATCACGTCCGCGCCAAGCCGTTTTCCGGCCAGCTCGAACGAGGTCCTGGTGCGCGTGCTGTCCTCGAAGAACAGGTTGATCAGCGTCCGCCCGCGCAACGCGTCGCGCTGCGTCTGCACCGAGCGGTTCAGCAGCACGTGACTCTCGGCCTCGTCCAGCAGCTCCTCGATCTGTGGCGGCGGCATTCCCTCGATGGCGAGCAGGTGGCGGTCGAACTGGTGCATCAAGGCGAGGGCTCCGCCGACGGCGTGCTCATGATGGAAGCGATGCGCGCGAGAACTTCCTCCCGCCCGAGGGCAACCATCACCGCGTCGATCGGCGGGCTGGCACTGCTGCCGGTCAGCGCCGCACGAAGCGGCTGTGCCGTCTGACCCAGTTTCAGGCCACGCTCCTCGGTGAAGAAGCGCAACGCCGCATCCAGGCTGGGAAGATTGAACGGCACGTCCGTCAGGGCTTCGCCCAGCGCGCCGAGCATGCTCTTCGCATCCGACGTCAGCAGCGCCGCGGCCTTCGGCTCGATCGGCAGCGGGACCGACCGGGCGGCGAACGCGGCGCCGTCCGCCAGCTGGTCGAGGCCGTGCGCGCGCTCCTTCAGCGTCGGCATCAGCGCTGCGATCCGCGCGCGCGCCACATCGTTCGTCACGACGCCGTCGCGCCCAGCCAGACGCTCCATCACCGCGTTGACCAGGCGCTCGTCGTCCGCGCGTCGCAGCCAGATCCCGTTCAGATGCTTGAGCTTGGCCGGATCGAGCCTGCTCGGCGCCCGGCCGACACCGCCGATATCGAACAGCCGGATCTGTTCGTCACGCGCCAGGATCTCCTCGTCGCCGTGCCCCCAGCCGAGGCGCACGAGATAGTTGCACAACGCCTCCGGCAGCACGCCCATCGCGCGGTACTCGGTGACGCTCTGCGCACCGTGCCGCTTCGACAGCTTCGCCCCGTCCGCTCCATGGATCAGCGGCACATGTCCGAAACGCGGCCAACCCCAGCCCATCGCGTCGAACAGCTGCGCCTGACGAAACGTGTTGGTCAGGTGGTCGTCGCCGCGGATGACGTGGGTGATGCCCATGTCGTGATCATCGACGACCACCGCGTGCAGGTAGGTGGGCGAGCCGTCCGACCTGAGGATGATCATGTCGTCGAGCTCGGCGTTGGCCACGCGCACCTCGCCCTGGACGAGGTCGTCGATCACGGTCTCGCCATCCTTGGGCGCGCGCAGTCGGATGCTGAACGGCGCGTCCGCCGGAGCGTCCGACCGGCCCCGGTCGCGCCAGCGTCCGTCGTAGCGCGGCGGCCGTCCGGCAGCGACCGCCTGCTCGCGCATCTCGCGCAACTCCTCCGCGGTCGCGTAGCAGCGGTACGCCCGCCCTTGCTCCAGCAATGCGCGTGCGACCTCCGCATGCCGCTCGGCGCGCGCCGACTGGAACACCGGCGGCGCATCCGGCTGCAGATCGAGCCAGGACATGCCGTCCAGGATCACCTCGACCGCTTCCGGCGTGGAGCGCGCCTTGTCGGTGTCCTCGATGCGGAGCATGAACTCGCCGCCGTGATGACGTGCGAAGAGGAAGTTGAACAGGGCGGTACGAACGCTGCCGATATGCAGCATGCCGGTCGGGCTCGGCGCGAAGCGGGTCCTGATCGTCATCGGCGGTTCCTACCTCAGGGCGCGCCACTTCCCAAACCCGCGAGGAAATGTTACTGTTCCGAGTATGCAACGTGTTGCCGTCGGCGTTCGTCCGTTGGATCGCCACGTCGCCGCGGTGGCGATCCATCGAGTCGCCCGCGCGCTGATCGAGGCCGAGCGATCGCGGCTGGTCCTGTTCCTGCCGGTGGCCATGGGCGTCGGCGTCGCGTCCTACTTCAGCCTGCGCACCGAACCCCCGCTCTGGCCCCCGCTCGCGGTGATCGCAGGCTCCGCATTGCTCGCCTTCATCTCGTGGCGCAACGATGCCGGCCGACTGCTCGCCCTGACCGGCCTCGCGTTCGCGATCGGCGCGCTGTCGCCCATGCTCGAGCGTCGTCTCGCCTTGCCGCTCGTCGCCGTCCCGCGCCATGCCGTCATCGTCGAAGGCGTCGTGCGCGCAATCGATGCATTGCCCGATGGCGGCTCTCGCCTCACAATTTCGCACGCGGTTCTGGACGGCGCGGCGCCGATCGCACGAACCGTTCGGGTCCGCCTGCGCGCCGATGACGACGGTCCCGTTGCCGACGGCGATCTCGTCCGCATCAGGGCCTTGCTCCGGCCACCATCCAGCCCCGCCTACCCGGGAGCATGGGATCTGCAGCGGGACGCGTATTTCTCGGGTCTCGCCGCTTCGGGCTTCGCGCTGGGTCGTCTCGACCGGCTTGCGACGCAACCGACCGAAGGTCCCGCCGCCTGGTGGCAGGGCATGCGGGACCGCATCGCCCGACGTTTCGAGGCAGCCCTGCCAGGGCCGCGCGGAGCGATCGCGGCGACCCTGATGGCCGGGCGATCGACCGCAATCGCGCCCGCGGACCGGGCGGCATTCACCAACGCTGGGCTTGCGCATCTGCTGGCGGTAGCAGGCCTGCATATCGGCATCGTCATGGGTCTGGTGATGGGAGCGGTCCGCAACGGACTGGTCTGCTGGCCCTATGCCGCCTTGCGTTGGCCGGTCAGGCAGATCGCGGCGATCGCGGCCCTGGGCGCGGGAGGTTTCTACCTGCTGCTCACGGGCGGGCATCTGCCGATCGTGCGCTCGTTCTGCATGGCCTCGCTCGCGACCGTCGGCATTCTGATGGGGCGCCGCGCCATCTCGATGCGAGGCCTCGCGGCTGCCGCCGCCGTCGTGCTGGCGGTCTGGCCGGACGAGATCACCGGCGTCAGTTTCCAGATGAGCTTCGCCGCGGTGGCGGCGCTGATCGCGGGCTACGAGGTGCTGCGGCCGTTGTTCGCCCGCGCGTCGAATGGCGGCGCGGGGCGGCGACTGCTGCTTCATACGACCGCCCTCGCGCTCACCAGCGTACTGGCCGGCGTCGCGTCGGCGCCGTTCGCCGCCTACCATTTCGGCCAGATCCAGATCTACTTCGTGCTCGCCAACATCCTCGCGGTGCCCATCACCGCGAGCTGGGTCATGCCCCTCGGCATCGCCGGGTTGACGCTGATGCCGTTCGGGTTCGAACGGATCGCACTGGTGCCGATGGGGTGGGGCCTGGGCGCGATCCTGTGGATCGGCCGCACCGTTTCGGCTCTGCCTGCCGCCACGTTCGACGTTCCGCATATGCCGCTCGACGGCCTGCTGACGCTGAGCTCCGGACTGGCGCTTCTTTTCCTCTTGCGCACCAGGCTGCGCCTGTGCGGAGCGGCATTGATCGCCGCGGGCCTTCTCTCGCCTCTGGTTTCGATGCCGCCCGATCTGCTGGTGTCCGATGACGCCCGGCTGATCGCCTTCGTTCAGGATCGAACCCTCATGCTCGCCCGGCGGCCCGGCGCATCCAAGTTCACGCTTCAGGCCTACGAGCGCTACTGGGGGACCCTGGGCGAGCCCGTGATGTTGCCCACCGAGGGACAGGCAGGCTCCGTCGCCTGCGACGTACGATCGTGCCGTCTGTCGCGTGGCGGAGACATGATCCTGTTCGCCCGCGACGAGGCCTCACTGCCGGATTGCAGCGGCGCTGCCGTTCTGGTTGCCGCCTTTCCGTTGCGCGCCGCATGCGGGGCGGTCCCGCGGATCGACCGTTTCACGGTCTGGCGTGAAGGCGCGCAGGCGGTCTGGCTCCGGCGAGACGGTGTCCGGATCGTCAGCGACCGGCAATGGCGCGGAGATCGCCCCTGGGTTCCAGCGGTTCCGACGCCTCGGTCGAGGGCGCGGCCCTCGCTGCCGAAAGCCTTGGCCGAATGACCCTGTCAGTATTGCCGAAGCAGGCCGATCAGCCGGCCCTGCACGCGGACGCGGTTGGCCGGAAAGATGCGGATCTCGTGGCGCGGGTTGGCCGGCTCGAGTGCCACCGAGTGGCCACGACGGCGCAGCCGCTTGAGCGTGACTTCCGCCTCGTCGACGAGAGCGACGATGATCTGGCCGTTCTCCGCCTGCTCGCCGCGGCGGATGACGACGGTGTCTCCATCGAGGATGCCGGCATCGATCATCGAGTCGCCGGCGACCTCGAGCGCGTAATGCTCGCCGCGGCCGAGCATCGCCATCGGCACCTCGACCTGAGCGCTGCTGTCGCGCAGCGCCTCGATCGGCAGCCCGGCGGCGATGCGTCCATAGAGCGGCAACTGGATCGCACCGGCCTCGCAGGCCGAGGTCACACCGGGCAGGCTGCGCGAGAAATCACCGTGAATGACATTGGGCGCAAAGCTTGTGGCCGGCGCGTGCAGGGTGTCGGGTTCCGGCGCATCGGGCAGGCGGAGCACCTCGAGAGCACGCGCCCGATTCCGCCGTCGTCCCAAGAACTGACGTTCCTCGAGTGCCGAGATCAGCCGGTGGATGCCTGATTTCGAACGCAGACCGAGCGCCGACTTCATTTCGTCGAAGCTGGGCGAATAGCCGGTCTGTCTAAGGTGCCGGTCGATGAAGACCAGCAACTCGTGCTGCTTTTGCGTCAACATGCAACCTCGCCGTCTATGCCGTCTATTCTGGGCCAACTATTCCGCGCCATCCATTCTGGGCCGCCACGATGCCGACCTGCCGATTGTTCACGTGGAACAAAATGGCAACAACCGTTCTATCGGCGATCCTCGACCGAGGTCAACCCGGGCGTCAGATCCCGAGTTCGGCCAACATGATCACGTCGACCTGCTGGTCGGCGGCCAGCGCCGGCGCGTTCGGCTCGCGGACGATCAGGGCGTCCGCTCGGGTCAGGTCGCGCAGACGTGACGAATCCTGGACCGGCATCGCGAACGCGACCGGCTCGCCGCTGTCGTCCAGGCCAAGCGTCGCCCGGAGATGGTCGGTGCGGCTGTCGTTGGGCGGCAACGGGGTGCCGAGCCGGACGCGACGACGTATCGGACCTTCGGCGCGCTGGCCGAGCAACCGGGCGATCGCCGGCTGCAGGAACAAGGCGCCGCAGACGAGCGAGGACACCGGATTTCCTGGCAGCCCGAGCACCGGAACCGAGTGGGCACCGACGTGCATCTGGCCGTGCATCAACGGCTTGCCCGGTCTCATCGCGATCGTCCAGACGTCCGGCGCGAAGCCATGCCGGGCGAGCGCCGGGCGAACCAGGTCATGGTCGCCGACGCTCGCACCACCCAGCGTCACCAGCATGTCGGCCCGCGACGCGCTTGCCGCGGCGTCGGCGATGGCGTCTGTATCATCCGATGCCACCGGCAGGATGAGCGCAGCACCTCCTGCCGCCTCCACCAGAGCTGCGATGGCGAACGAATTCGAGCTCGGCACGCCGCCCAAGCCGATCGGCTCTCCAGGCAGCACGACCTCGTCGCCGGTAGCCAGCAAGGCGATCGTCGGTCGCCTCCGCACCGACAGCCACGGATGGTTCGCGCTGGCGGCGAGGCCGATGGCGCGTGCTTGGAGACGCGTGCCGGCCTCGATCAGGACGTCGCCCGAAGCGAAATCGCCACCGCGCCGCCTGATGTGGCGCCCGGCCCGAGCGGCCTGGGTGACCACGACCGTGTCGCCATCGCGACGCGCGTCTTCCTGCAGCACGATGCCATCGGCGCCGAGCGGCACGACGCTGCCGGTGAACAGACGAACGGCCTCGCCCGGGCGCACTCTGCCTTCGAAAGGATGGCCGGCCGGCGCCGTGCCGATCACCCGCAGCTTGGCGCCGGCCTCGCCGTCGTCCGAACGAAGCGCGTAGCCATCCATCGCCGAGACGTCGTGTGCCGGCTGGTCGACCCGAGCGATCACCGGCGCTGCCGTCACCCGTCCTGCCGCCTCGGCGAGCGACACGATCTCGATCCCGGTCGGCGCCAGGGAGGCGAGAAGACGGGTTCGCGCCTCGGCAATGCTCAGCATGAAAGCTTGACCGCGACGGGCGCGATGCGCATCTTCCCGCCCCTCATTCAGCGCCCTCGAGATGAACCATGGCCAAGACGAACACCGTCCAGATCAAGCTCGTGTCCACCGCCGACACCGGCTACTTTTACGTCACCAGGAAGAATGCCCGCGCCCAGACCGGCAAGATGGAACTCAAGAAGTATGATCCGGTCGCGCGCAAGCACGTCGCGTTCAAGGAAGCCAAGATCAAATAGCGAACCGGCTCAGAACAGTTTCCTGGGTCCGTAGGGAACGACGATCTCGTCGGGCTCCGCCAGGTTGAGCATGGCCCTGGAACGTTCGTCTATCGTGTCGGCATCGAGCGCCACGTCCCGGAGGCCTTCGACCCGCTGGCGCCATGATTGCTGCTCGAGAGTCGCCGCGGCCCTCGCGGCGGTCGCCCGGTCGAGGAGGGCAAGCTGCTGGGCATAGCTCTTCAGCCCAAGTTCGCCCTGGGTCGCGTTCCATCCGAAATAGGCGGTCAGGCCAAGAAAGATCGCCGGCGGAATGGCTTCCTTGACCCGACGTTTCACGGCGCGCCAGAACGGCATCGGTGCGTCTCCAGGTTGGGCGTAAGCCGAACCTAAACCGTGGGGTGCCGAAGCGGAAGAACCGAGTTCTCTAGCCTCGAAGAATGTTGCGTCCGGCGTATCGTGCCGCCGTGCCGAGCTCGCGCTCGATCCTGATCAGCTGATTATATTTGGCCGTCCGATCGGACCGCGACAGGCTGCCGGTCTTGATCTGGCCGCAGTTGGTGGCGACGGCGAGGTCGGCGATCGTGCTGTCCTCCGTCTCGCCCGAGCGATGACTCATCACCGCCGTGTAGCCGGCCCGCTGCGCCATCTCGACGGCCTCGAGCGTTTCGCTCAGCGTGCCGATCTGGTTCACCTTCACCAGGATAGAGTTCGCCGTCCCGGTCTCGATGCCACGCCCGAGCCGTTCGGGGTTGGTGACGAACAGGTCGTCGCCCACCAACTGAAGCTTGTTCCCAAGCCGGTCGGTGAGAAGCTTCCAACCCTCCCAGTCGTCCTCCGCGCACCCGTCCTCGATCGAGACGATCGGAAACCGCGCCGCCAGGTCGGCGAGATACTCGGCCATCTCGCCCGAATCGAGATCGCGGTTCTCGCCCTCGAGCGCGTATCGGCCGTCGCGGTAGAATTCGGTCGACGCGCAATCGAGCGCAAACACTACGTCCTCGCCAAGCCGATAGCCCGCCGCCTCGACGGCCCGGCTGATGAACGAAAGCGCCTCGTCGGCGGAGGCGAGATTGGGGGCGAAGCCGCCCTCGTCGCCGACATTGGTGTTGTGCCCGCCATCGCGCAAACCGCGCTTCAGACGCGCGAAGATCTCCGACCCGATCCGGATCGCGTCCGCCACCGTCGCCGCACCTACCGGCTGGATCATGAATTCCTGGATGTCGATCGGGTTGTCCGCGTGCTGCCCCCCATTGATGATGTTCATCATCGGCACCGGCAGGGTGCGCGCGAACACGCCGCCGACATACCGATAGAGCGTCATGCCGGCCTCCTCGGCCGCCGCCTTGGCGACCGCGAGCGAGACCGCGAGAATGGCGTTCGCTCCCAGCCGGCCCTTGTTCGGCGTCCCGTCGAGATCGATCATCCGCTCGTCGATCGCGATCTGCTCGCTCGCCTCCATGCCGCGCAACGCGTCGGCGATCTCGCCCTCGACATTGGCAATCGCGGCGAGAACCCCCTTGCCGCCATAGCGCGACGCGTCGCCGTCACGCAGTTCGACCGCCTCGTGCGCACCCGTCGAAGCGCCGGAGGGAACCGCCGCGCGCCCCTCGGCGCCGCTTTCGAGCATGACATCGACCTCGACAGTGGGATTGCCACGGCTGTCGAGGATTTCGCGGGCGAGGATTTCGGCGATGTCGGTCATCATTTCGCTCCGAGTGCGGCGTCGGCGGCACTCAAACCACGGCGCTCCGGGCCAGGCAAGACGAGGCTGGCCAGGCATCAGGTAGGCTTACGCACGATCGACCGGGCGAAGCCCGCGCAAACCGCGGCGAAGCACACAGTGCCCAGGACTGTCGCGATGGGCGCGAACTCCGGGCCGACCAGGGCCAACGCATTCTGCCGCCCGGTGGCGCCGATGATCGCCGCCAGCAGGATGCCGACCAGGCTTTCGCCGACGATGAAGCCGGAGGCGAGCAACAGGCCTCGCCGCCCCGCGGCCTCGTCCGACCGGGTCGCTTGCGCGGTGAGCCAGGAAAGGAGCGCGCCGACGATCAAGGTCCCGCTCACGGTCGCGGGCAGATAGAGGCCGATCCCTGTCGCCAGGACCGGAAGGTGCAACGACCGCGTTCGCCGGCGCAGGACGATGTCGGCCATGATCAGAACCACGCCGAGTGCGAGGCCGATCGAGATCATCGTCCAGTCAAGCGAGCGGCCGAGGATCCCCTTGGCGATCGACGACATCAGCGTCGCCTGCGGCGCCGCGAGCGCCTTGCCCGGATCCATGCCCGCCCGCGGCAGGGCGCCCGTGAAGCCGTAGGCGTGATAGAGGAGATCCAGGATCGGCGGAATGACGGCGGCGCCGACCAGGCTGCCGATGATCAGCGCCCACTGCTGCCGCGCGGGCGTGGCGCCCACCAGACGACCGGTCTTGAGATCCTGCAGATTGTCGTTCGAGATCGTCGCGATGGCGATCACGGCGGAGGTGATGAACAGTGCGAGCGGAATCGCGATCGCGCTCGCTCCTGCCGGCATCGCGAGCAGGGCGAGTGAGGACAGGCTGACCGCCACGATGGCGATGCCGGAGATCGGGCTTGCCGACGATCCGACGATGCCGGCCATGTAGCCGCACGCCGCCGCGACGAGAAAGCCGAACACGGCCGCGAACAGCGTTCCGAACAGCGCGAGCCCGACCGACGTGCCGCCGAGGAAAAGCACGAAGATCAGCAGAAGCGCCCCGATCGCGAGACTGGTCAGCACCAGGATCGTCCGGCCGCCGAGGTCGCGCTCGATGCGTTCTGTCGTCTGCTCGCCAGGCAGACGCAACGCCGTGAACGAGCCTGCGAGGCCACGCCCGATCGAGGGCGCGAGTGTCGCCAGCGTCCAGACCGCGGCAACCGCGATCGTGCCGGCGCCGATGAACCTGACCTGATTCGACCAGAGCGTTAGAGCGAAAGCGGCGTCCGTCAGACCGGTTGGCCGCGGCGTGATCGCGGTGAGGATCGGCACCGCGACCAGCCACGCCGCAACGACCCCGAGCAGAATGGCTGCACCCGCGGCGATCCCCATCAGGTAACCGGCGCCGACAAGGGCGAGCGAGAACCCTGTCGAGAGGCGAAACAAGGCATGTCCGGCGGCGAACGTGCCGGTCAGGCTGTCCGAAAGCAGCCCGAAGCCTGCGGTGACGAGGTTGAACGCGCCCGAGATCAGGCCGCCGGTGGCCAGCGCCTTCGCTCCTTCGCTGGCGGTCTCGCCGCCGAGGCGCAGGATCTCGGCGGCGGCGACCCCATCCGGAAACGGCCACCCCCGTTCGATGACCAGCGCACGCCGCAACGGAATGGTGAACACCACGCCCAGGACCCCGCCGGCGGCACAGATGCTGGCCGTCTCGACATACGGGAAGCCGTGCCAATGACCGACCATCACCAGGCCCGGAATGACGAAGATGATCGACGAGAGCGTGCCGGCGGCGGAAGCCTGGGTCTGCACGGCGTTGTTCTCGAGAACCGTGGCATCGCCCGCCAGCTTCAGGACCGCCATCGAGATCACCGCGGCAGGGATCGACGAGGCGAAGGTGAGCCCGACCTTGAGGCCGAGATAGACGTTCGCGGCGGTGAACACGACGGTGATCAGCGCGCCCAGGATCAGGCCGCGAAGGGTCAGTTCCCTGACTTGCATGTCTCCCGACGGCTCCTCGACATTGGGATCAGCGACGGTTGGGCGCCCCCGTCGTCGGGCGGGCTCGAACCGTCGAGTGCGAGCGGTCCGACGCCGCATCGTTCGAGGTAATCCGCGATCGCATCATAGATGTCGGGTGGGCGAGTCGGATCCCTGGTATCACCTGGCGGAACGAAAATGATCGTCTCGAACCGAGCGCGTGTCAGCAGGACCCGGTACGTGTTGAGGCGGTTGTCGATCTTCTCCGGGCGGCGCGCGACCTGCCAGGCATTCCCGACGAAGCGCCTGACCACCCATCGCTCGGCGTCACGGACGAGATCGCCGTCCCAGGCCAGGCCGACGTGATCGAGTTCCAACCCCTGGATGGAGAACTGCGTCGCGACGGTCTCGAGCGCGTCGGACGCGCGCACGTCGCGATCCACCACCCAACTGTCGAGGAACCAGCGCGCAACGGCGTCCGCGTCCATGTGCGGGAGCTCGCACCCGAGCCCCTCGGCGCGCAATCGTTTCGCGCCGGCGCTGGCGACGAGCCCCGCGCGCTGGCCATCCGCCGTCGCGGCACGCAGGCCGGCGCGCAGATCCTCCACCCGTGCGTCGGTCGGCCAGCCGAACCACGCGCGCTCGCCGGTGCCGCGCAGTGCCAGGTAGCCCGCGGGGTCGAGGAGGTCCTGGCCGGAGAAGGTCGTGAAGAACGCGCTCCAGCCGCCCTGCGCGAGCGGATACAGAGTTGTAGCCAGTCACTAATAG
>CAXTUK010000006.1:19875-26060 GCA_964247395.1 uncultured Acetobacteraceae bacterium | reverse complement strand
GGATCGACGCGCAGTTCAGGGCGCTGTTCGGACGGATGTTCGATGGCGGCCGGGCGCACCTGGCGCTGGTCGGATCGGACGATCCGCTGCAGGCGGGCCTCGAGATCTACGCGCAGCCGCCGGGCAAGAAGCTCACGACGCTGTCGCTGCTGTCTGGCGGCGAGCAGGCGCTGACGGCGCTGTCGCTGATCTTCGCGGTGTTCCGCTGCAATCCGGCGCCGGTGTGCGTGCTCGACGAGGTCGACGCGCCGCTCGACGATGCGAATGTCGAGCGGTTCTGCCGGCTGGTGACGGACATGGCGCGGGAGGCCGGCACGCGGTTCCTGGTGGTGACGCACCACCAGGTGACGATGGCGAGCATGGACCGGCTGTACGGGGTGACGATGCAGGAGCGCGGCGTGTCGCGTCTGCTGTCGGTGGATCTCGGCCGGGCGGTGGAACTGACCGCCTCCTGAGCTACGCCTCCGTCAGCCATTGCGGGTTGTGGACGGTTCCGTCGAAGAAGTGCGTCCGCTTGTAGCGCTCGGTCTCGCCGGTGGACGCGACCTGCTGAGTCTTGGCCAGTAGTTCTGCCCGTTCGGAGACGGTGAGCGGGTGGAAGGTGTGAACGGCGTCGAGCGCCTGATGCAGAATCGGCATGCTGTCGATGCCGGTGACCTGGACGCTGATCGGCAGGTTCATCGGATACTGCAGCATCTGCACCGGGGTGAGCAGGTTGGTCTTGAGGATGAAGTCGTCGCCGAACGCCTTCATGCCGAGGATGCCGGTGCCGTGCTTGACGGCGACCGGAACTACGATCTGCTCGAAGCTGTCGTAGTGCGCGTCCATGACGTTGAGCGGCATCTGCACGGTGTCGAAATGGAAGCCGTGCTGGTCGGCGACGTCGAACATGTGCTTGTGGATCAGCGGCGACTTGTGGCCGGTGAAACCGATGTAGCGGACCTTGCCCTGCTCGCGGGCCTTGAGCATCGCCTCCAGCGCGCCGCCGGCGGCGAACACCCGCTCGGGGTCGTCGGGGCGGATGATCTCGTGGAACTGGATGAGGTCGATATGGTCGGTCTTCAGGCGGGCGAGGCTCTCGTCGAGCTGGCCGGCGGCGGCCTTGGCGGTGCGTCCGTCGAGCTTGGTCATCAGGAACACCCGGTCCCGATAGCCGTTGGCGAGCGCGCGGCCGAGGCGAACCTCGCTCTCGCCGCCGTTGTAGTCCCAGCAATTGTCGCAGAAGGTGATGCCGGCATCGATGCCGGCATGCACGACCCGGATCGCCTCGGCGTTATCCATGCCGCCCGGCTTGGCGAGATGGAAACCGCCGAGTCCGACGAGCGACACGACCTCGCCGGTGCGGCCGAGGGGTCGGTACTTCATCTCGGGGTTCTGCGACAGGCGGGAGGTCACGGGGCCGGTGGGCGCGGTCGTCTGGCCGAACGCGGGTGCGGCGGCGGCGATGGCGGTGGCGCCCGCGACGCCCTTGACGAAGTCACGACGTTCCATGGTTGGTCCTCCCGAGGATGCGAATGGCGGCGCAGGCGGCGCCGTAGCCGTTGTCGATGTTGACCACCACGAGGCCGGGCGCGCAGCTCGACAGCACCGAGTCGAGTGCGGGCCGCCCGCCGGCGGCGACGCCGTAGCCGACGGAGGTCGGCACCGCGATGACCGTGCCCGGCACCAGGCCGGCGACGACGCTGGGCAGGGCTGCGTCCATGCCGGCGACCACGATCACGACCGCGTAGGAGGTCAGCTCGTCGGCGCGACGGAGCAGGCGCCACAGGCCCGCGACACCGAGATCGTTGAAGGCGGCGGCGTCATGGCCGGAAAACGCCAGGGTGCGCGCGGCCTCGCGGGCGACGGAGATGTCGGAGGTGCCGGCGGTGACGATCGCGACGCGTGCCGGTCCGCGCACCGGCGCCGGATCGCCCAGGATCGCGGTCGCGGACGTCGGATCGTAGTCGAGGCGGGACGCGATCTCGCCGATGGCTGCGTGGCGGGCCGGGTCGAGCCGGGTGAGCAGCAGGGCGCCGGGCGCGGCGTCGATGATGGCGGCGATCTGGGCCGGCGTCTTGCCGGCGCAGTAGATCGCCTCGGGCAGGCCGATGCGTTTGTCGCGTCCGGTGTCGAGCAGGAAGTCGGAACCGCTCATGCGGCGCGTTCGCGCAGGAACGCGCTGCCGTTGCGGTAGGGCGCGAAAGTCAGCGTCCTGCCGGCGAGTTCGCACAGGGCGGCTTCGCTGTCGGCGTCGAGACTGGAAAAGGTCTGCTCGTCGAGTTCGACCACCAGGCCGGCGGCGCGCACGCGGCAGCGGACGGTGGACGGGTTCAGCCGGTCGCGAACAAGGGTCTCGATCTGGCCGACGATCGCCAGCATCGCCGGATCGATGGCGATGCCGGTCTCGACGCGACTCGACAGGCACGGCGAGGCGGGAAGCTCGGCGATGCCGCCGAGGCCGATCGCGCGCGCGATGGCGCGAACGCCGGACTTGCCGATGCCGGCTTCGACGAAGGGATGACGCACGCCGTGATCGCGCGCGGCGTCCAGGCCGGGGCGATATTCACCGAGGTCGTCGGTGTTGGTGCCGGACAGGATCAGCGCACCGACGCCGGCATTCCGGGCGACGGCGCCGTAGAGACTGGTCTTGCAGAAGAAGCAGCGATCGACCGGGTTCGCGCGGTAGGCGGGGTCGGCGAACTCACCGGCGTCGAAGACGGTGAGCGGCCAGCCTCGCGCGTCGGCTGTCGCCTGGGTCCGGCCGGTCGCCTCGGCGGGCACCGCCGGGGAGACGGCGTGATGCATGCGGGCCTCGTCGCCGAGGAGCTCGTGAGCGACGGCGGCGAGGGTCAGGCTGTCGACGCCGCCGCTGACCGCGATCGCGAGCGGTCCGGGGAGGCCCGCGAGCACGGAACGGAGTGCGGCGAGGTCGGTCATCAGGTCGTCCGTTCGGCGGCCAGGAGGGCCTGCGCCCGGCGCGCTGCCCGGGCGGCGGCGTCCCCGGCGTGGAGGATGTCGTCGGATTCGGGTTTGGCGGTGTCGCCGCCGGGCCGCTCGACGATCTTGAGAGTCACATCGTGGCCGCCGGCCGAAACGCAAGCCGTGCGCCGAACGAGCGCGCGCGCCTCGACGCGCTGGATGCGCAGGCCGATGGTGGTGGTCTCGCGGAAGCAGAGATCGGCGACGTCGTCCGCCTGCCGGTCGTCGGCAAGCACCTGGAGCTGGACGGCGAGACGGCCCTTCTTGCCGATCGCGGCGAGCTGGATGACGTCGTGCACGGCGGCGTGGGCGCGGATGCGGTCGATGCCGGCGGCGAGATCCTCGCCCGACTGGTCGTCGATCTCGAAGGCGATCACGGCGAGCATGCGATGGGGAACCCGGCGTGACGGTTCCGCGATCTCGAACAACGTCGCGCGCAGCGAGTTGCTGATGCCAGGCAACGAGCGGCTGCCGAAACCGTAGCCGGTCGCGGCGAGGCGGCCGGCGGGGGGCCGAGCGACGGGTTCGAGATAGCGGAGGATGGCGGCGCCGGTCGGAGTGATGCGCTCTCCCGGGATGCCGTCGTCGATCGTCTCGAAGCCCTGCAGCAGGATCGACACCGCCGGCGCGGGCCCCGGCATGACGCCGTGGGCGGTCTCGATGCGGCCGCTGCCGAGCGGCAGCGCCGAGAGGCTGAGAGTGTCGATGTCGAGGCGCGCGATCAGGGTCGCGGCGGCGACGATGTCGGCGATCGAGTCGGCGGCACCCACTTCGTGGAACACGACGTCGTCGGGCGCCGTGCCATGCACGCGCGCCTCGGCCGCGGCGAGCACGGCGAAGATGCCGATCGCGTGACGGGCGATGTC
The DNA here is from genome assembly GCA_964247395.1 of uncultured Acetobacteraceae bacterium. GTDB lineage: Bacteria > Pseudomonadota > Alphaproteobacteria > Acetobacterales > Acetobacteraceae > CAXTPV01. The sequence continues at coordinate 22,233 of CAXTUK010000006.1, read as the reverse complement.
CGCGTCGAGGGTTCCGTCGTCAAGGCGGCGTCGGATGCTCGACCAGTGGGCGTGGCCATGGGGCGCGCGTTCCGGGGCGTCGACGGTGAAACGAAGGCCGGTCAGCGTTCCGTCGTCGTGCGCCACCGTCGTGCAATCGACTCCGGCGGCGAGCCGGACCGCGGTCGCCACCCGGTCTGCGGCATCGGGTCTCGCATGCAGGAGACAAGCGGCGAACATGTCTCCCGCCACGCCACCAAGCGCGTCGAGGTGGAGGTGCATCAGCGGGCGAAGGCGGTCAGGTCCTGCGCCACGCGAGCCCGGTCGGTGTAGAGCAGGCCGTGCGGGGAGCCCTCGTATTCGAGGAACTCGGCGTGCGGGATCAGCTTGGCGGCGGCGCGGCCGGAGATGTCGATCGGCACGGTCTGGTCGGCGGTGCCGTGGATGATCAGAGTGGGGATCTTGATGTTGGCGACGTCGGCGCGGAAGTCGGTGCGGCCGAACGCCTCGACGCATTCGATGGTGGCGCGGGGCGAGGCGATCAGCGCCATCATCTGGAACTGATGCAGGATCGGCTCCGGCACGGCGGCGCGGCCGAGCATCGTGTGGCCGTAGAACATCTTGACGAAGCTGTTGAAGAAGCTGGCGCGATCGTCGCGGATGCCGGAGATCATGCCGTCGAACACCGATGCGTCGGCGCCGTCCTGGTGATCGGGAGTCTTGAGCAGGTAAGGGGTCACGGCGGAGATCAGGGCCGCCTTGGCGACGCGGGGGTTGCCCGCGCCCGCGATTCGCGCGACCTCGCCGCCGCCCATCGAGAAGCCGGCAAGAACGACGTCGTGCAGGTCGAGATGGTCGAGCAGGTCGACCACGTCGGCGGAGAGGGTGGCGTAGTCGTTGCCGGACCAGGGCTGCTCGGAGCGGCCGAAGCCGCGTCGGTCGGGCGCGATGACCCGGAACCCGGCTTCGGCGAGCGGGACGCTCTGGTATTCCCAACTGTCCCCGTTCAGCGGCCAGCCGTGCAGCAGGACAATCGGCCGGCCGGTTCCCCAATCACGGTAGAACAGGTTGGTGCCGTCGGCGGCCTGGAAGAAGGGCATGACGATCTCCGGGCTTGTATCAGGTAATGGGAATCAGGCTTCGTCGCGGGTCCTGGCGTCCTCGTCCATGTCGGCGACGATCTCCTTGGGTGCGGACGGATCGAGCGTCTTGGCCTGGTCGATCAGCTCGTCGGCAGCCTTCTCGTCACCCTCGTCGAGCTTGTCCAAGGCCTGCTCGGTCAGATCGAGCGCCTTGTCGTGCTTGTCGTCGCTCATGCGCATGTCTCCACCCGTCGGCTGGAGACGTGCGGACGCGCACGGCGGTTCCTCTAGTGCCTTTGATTTGGTGGGCCGATTCACCTGACGCTCGGGTAGTGAGCGTCAGGATCGGACCACTAGGCGCGAAGATGTGCGACGCGGATCGGGACCGGCGGGTGGCTGTAGTTCACCAGCGCGTAGAGCGGGTCCGGGGTCAGCGTGCTGGCGCCGTCGCGCGACAGCTTGGTCAGTGCCGAGACCAGCGGCTCGGCGCCGACGAGCCGGCGGGCGAAATCGTCGGCCTGGAACTCGTGCCGGCGGGAAATCCAGTTCGAGAGAGGGGCTGCCATGGGGCCGGCGATGCCGAGCAGCAGGCCGGCGGCGATGAACCGGGTGGCGACGCCATGGTCGTGCAGGCCGAGACCGCCGATCAGCCAGGGCTGGCGGCATAGCCAGCCGAAGGCGAACAGGACGCCGAGCAGCATGATGATGGCGCGCAGCGTGCCGGTCAGCACGTGGTGGTGGCGGAAATGGCCGAGCTCATGGGCGACGACGGCCTCGATCTCGTCGGGCGACTGCCTGGCGAGCAGGGTGTCGAACAGGACGATGCGCTTCGATCGGCCGAAGCCGATGAAGAAGGCGTTGGCGTGGCTGGAGCGGCGCGAGGCGTCCATCGTCAGCAGGCCCGACGAGCGGAAGCCGCAGCGGGCGAGGAGGGCTTCGAGGCGCGCGACGAGATCGGGGTCGCGGATCGGCTCGAAGCGGTTGAACAGCGGTGCGATCAGCCGGGTGTAGAGGGTGGGTGCGGCGAGGATCAGCGCCACCGCGGCGCCCCAGGTCCAGAACCACCACAGGCCGGACGCGTGACGCATGAGCGCGAGCAGGCCGCCGAGCAGCGGCAGGCCGAGGATCGCGGAGAGGGCGGCGCGCCTGGCTTCGTCGAGCGCGAACAGGCGCGCCGAGCCGCGGCGGAAGCCGAACCGGCGCTCGACGACGAGCGCGCTCCAGGCGCGCAGCGGCAGGGTGACGAGGGCGGGAACGGCCAGCACGATCGCGAGCAGCGCGACCTCGCGGGTCCGCG
>CAXTUK010000006.1:467-19814 GCA_964247395.1 uncultured Acetobacteraceae bacterium | reverse complement strand
GGGTCGTGGCCACCGTGTAGTCGGCGGCCTTGCGGTGTTCGTCGAGGGTGACGGTGGCGGTGAAGTCGGCCGGCACGTGGTCACGATGCCGCCGGGCGGCCCCCGATTGACGAGCGAGCAGGCCGATGGTGATCGCCTCCCAAAGGAGCGTGGCGGCCAGGAAGACGAGGAGGAGCGTGGGCATCGGCTCTTTCTGGTGATGGTCTCGACCGGCATCATGACGCGAAACCGCGCTCGGGGAGAGACTTCTCCATGCGGACATGCGGGATCGTGAGCTCCACATAGGGAGCGCCGCGCACGCCGTAGCCGAGCCTCTCGTAGAACGGCACGGCGGGTCCGCGGGCGGCAAGCACGATGAGCGATGTTCCGAGCCGGCCCAGCTCTCGCTCGGCGAACGATACGAGGGAGGCGCCGCAGCCTTGGCGCTGGAAGCGGGGCTCGACCGCCATCTGCCTGAGTCTGGCGGTCCCGCCGGCGTCGGGCGGCACCAGGAGCAGCGTGCCGACGACGGCGTCATCGCGCCAGAGCGCCAGATGGATCTGGGTCGGTTCCGTCGCGAGTTCGGCGTCGGTGAACTCGAGGCCGAGCGGCGTACGCAGCAGGCGGCGGCGCATGGCCAGCATCCCGTGGTAGTCCGGGGTGTCGAAGGCGACGCGAGCGATCCGGTCCATGTGCCGCCACCGTAATCCCGGGCTTCGGCATGCAGGCAATCAGGCGCTTGCGCTGAGACTCGCGCCGATGATCCCGAAGAGACTGGTGCTGCTGCTGTCGGATCCGAACAGGCTGGCCTCCGTGAAGGTCTGCGCGACCGAGGGCGGACTGGCCTGGGTGATCGCGAGGTAGCGTTCGGCGTATCGCTGGATGCCGGCCGGCGTGCCGAACTGCTTGAGATCGACGTCCTTTCTCAGGATGCTCTGCTGCTCGGTGAAGTCGAGGGCGCCGAACTGGGTCGGGTCGAGACCGAGGACGGTCTCCACCACGTTGAGCTGGGTCGGGTCGGACATCAGGGCATTGAGGCTGCTCGCCGAAGAGGCGGTTCGCGTGAAGTAGAGGGCCTGCTGCATTCCCGGCGTCGCTGTCCCCTGCCTGGTCTCGAACTGGTTGGTCAGGAACTGCGAGGCGATCGTCGAGACGCTGGTCGTGGATCGGAGCGGCGTCGCTGTCGCCGACCAGGTCGACATCTGCTGCGCGAAACGCTGCCACAGCGCGTTGTTGGATGTCTTGGCCAACGACGTCGGCGAGGTCGGGTCCTGGGTCATCAGTTTCCGGATGATGGCGGTCTCGCCGATCATCGAGGACATGCCGAACGCGCCCAGGACGACGGTCAGCGAGCGATAGTCCTTCAGCAGGGCCTGTGGCGTCGCGATGGTGGGCGCGGCCTGCTTGAAATGCGTCACCGCCGACTGGGCCGTGACGTCGCTCGCCTCGGTCCTGGTCACGGCCGTCTGCTCGTTCTTCTCGATCGACAGATATAGTGGGATCGGCGGCAGGCCGACTGAACCGCTCATGCCGGGAAGACCTTTCGGGAACGGTTCAGACGGCGACGGCGATGCCCTGGGATGATGATCGCGGCGCGAGCGGCGGCGGCATGCGAGCGACGGAAGGCCGCAGCGCCTCGATCATGTCGGCGTTGATCTCGACGAGAGGACCGAGCGGGCGATCCTGGCTCATGGCTGCGATGCTGTAGGACATCGACCAGGCGCCGACGCTGACGAGGTCCTTCTTGAGAATGGGCGGCAGCGCATTGCTGGTCAGCCCGATGTCGGTCAGCAGCAAGGACCACAGACGGTGATTGCGGCTGAGCGCCCTGATCCGCTCGTCGGCGGTCGCGGCTTGCGCGAGCAGCCGGTTGACGAAGACGAAGGCGGCGGCTTCGACCTCGCGGGGCTCGATCGACCGTTCCGCTTTGCGATCGTAGGCCGCCTGTCCATAGGTCATGCGATGTCTCCAGAAGTGGCGGGCCGGATGCGAGCGCCCGGCCCGTCGGGCTTAGCGAAACAGCGACAGGATGGACTGCGACTGCGAGTTCGCGATCGAGAGCGACTGGATCGCGAGCTGCTGCTTGGTCTGCAGCGAGGTGAGCTTGGCACTTTCCGCCGACAGATCGGCGTCGGTCAGCGCGCCGACGCCGGAGGTCAGCGCGTCGCTGAGGTTGCCGGTGAAGGTCTGGAAACCGGTGATCTGCTGCGTGGTGTAGGCGAGCGTATCGGCGATGCCTGTCATGGCCTTGATGGCGGACTGGATGGTGGTGATCGCGGTCGCCTGCGCGCTCAGTGCCGTCGCCGCGCCGCTGACGCCCGATGTGGTCGCGGCGGCGCCGGCCGTGCCGGAAGCTCCGGCCAGACCGATGACGTTGGTGGAGAAGCCGGTCAGACCCTGGCCGGTGACATCGATCGACCCATTGTTCTGGACGGCGGCACTGTAGCCGTTCTGGTTCATCGCGTTGACCAGGTCGCCGATCATCTGGTTCGACGATTCACCCGTGTTGTTGACGGTGACGACGACGGTGTGATTGGTCGCGGTGTCGGCGGCGGTGGGCGCGGTGCCCGCGGCGTCGAACTCGAAGGTCGTCGTGGTGCCATCTCCGTTCGTGAGCTTCACGTTCGTGCCGTTGACGAAGTTGCCGGCGGCGAGAGACGAACCGACCGAGATGTTCTGGCCGACGGAACTGCCCGTCAGGATCGATTGCGTGACCTGACCCGTGCCGGCGGTTCCGCTGGCGATCACCGATCCATTCGCGGTCATGCTGGACGTCAGGCCGAGCGCATCGGTGAGGGTGACGGCGCCTGGCTTGGTCGCCGCGACCTGGTTGGCGACTTCGAGCGTCGAGCCTTGAAGGCCGTCGACGACGGACAGGGTCCCGCTCGTCACCGACGTGCCGCCATCTGCGGTGGAGGTCAGCAGGTTGACGCCCTGGAACGTGGCGCTGCGCGCGTAGGTGTTCACCTGGTTCAGCGCATCGGCGACCTGGCTCTGCATCGAGCTCAGGGTTTCGCCCGTCGTTCCTGCGGACGTGATCGTGTTCTGCAGGGTCTGCAGCGTCGAGATGATGCTGACGCTCGCCGACGATGCGAGGCCGACCACCGAAGCACCGAACGACAGACCGGACGACACCGCGCTCAGGCCGGAGATGTTTCCGTCCATCTGCTGGGCGATCGCGTAGATGGCTGGATTGTCCGACGCTTTCGAGACCGCGAGACCCGTCGAGACTTCGTTCTGGGTCGTGGTGAGGTCGGCATTCGTCATGCGCAGCGATTCGAGTGCGGCCATCGAGGCGTTGTTGGTGTTGATCGAGAACATGGGTTTTCTCCGTGAGGGCTGTTTGCCGCCGCGGAGTTGATCATCGGAAGGTTACGATCCGGTTTACGGGGAGCCGGCGAGGACCGCGTCCTCGTGGGCCATGATGCGCCGGGCGAGCTTCAGCGCCGGGTAGCACTCGCCGGCGACGGCGGCACGCAAGGCCGCTTCCAGCAGGCGGCGAGCGGATGGCGACGTGGTCTCGGCATGGAACATCTGGATGTAGTAGGCTGCCTGCCGAAGTGCTGCTTCGCGCTCGTTGGCTTCGCCGACATAGGCGTTCTGCAGCGCGAAATAGATGCGGCGGGCCGGCGTGTCGGCCTCCGGGGGCGCCATGATCTGGCGACCGAACAGGAAGCGGGCCTTGTTGGCGAGGCGGATGTCGGCGCCGGTGACGAAATGGATGGCGGCGCCGTTGATGACGAGCTTGTCGCCGCCCGCGAGACGCAATCCCAAGCCGGCCATCGGCTGTCCCTCCGGTGTTTTACCGCGTCGTGGTGATTTTCACCGCGACCGAATCTGGACCGGAGGAATGAAGGAAGGGTTAAGCACGTGACGCTGGACGAGACCCTCGAAGCGCTGCCCGGTCGCTACGCAGGTCCGGGCGGCGCGGTCGCGGTGTTGCGCGAGGGCGCGGTGGTGGCGCGGCACGCCTGGGGATGGGCGGACGCCGAGGCGCGCGTCCCGTTCACGCCGGCGACGCCGTTCCTGATGTGCTCGATCACCAAGCAGTTCACGTGCGCGCTGCTGCTCGACCGCTTCGCCGATCCGAGCGCGCTCGACGGCGAGGTCCGGCGCGCGCTGCCGGACCTGGCGCAGGCGGCACCCGGGATCCTCGATCTTTGTCACAACCAGTCGGGACTGCGCGACTACTGGGCGCTGGCGATGCTGTGCGGGGCGCCGGTCGAGGGCCGGTTCGGCGACGCGGAGGCGCGCACGCTGATCGGCCGGACCCGGACGCTGCAGTTCACGCCGGGCACGCGCTATTCCTACGCGAACCAGAACTTCCGGATCCTGTCCGACGCGATGGAGCGGCGGCTCGACCGCCCGTTCGCGGAGCTGCTGCGCTCGCACGTGCTCGACCTGGCCGGCATGCCGCGCGCGCGGCTCAACCCGGGCACCAGCGAGGTCATGGGCGGGACCGTCGGCTACGAGGGTTCCGTCGAGGCCGGGTTCAGGCCGGCGGTCAACCGCATCGAATGGACCGGCGATGCGGGGCTCGCCGCCAGCCTCGACGACATGATCGCGTGGGAGCGGTTGATCGATGCGACCCGCGACGACGCGGACTCGCTGTATGGGAAGCTGACGGCGCCCTCGTTCTTCCGTGACGGCGCCCGCGCGTCGTACGGCTTCGGATTGAGCCGGGCCGCGTTGCTGGGGCATCCGGCGACCAGCCACGGCGGCGGCCTGCGGGGCTGGCGGAGCTTCCGGGCCAACCTGCCGGGATCGCGTCTGTCGGTGGTGGTGATGTTCAACCACATGGCGGATGCGCGCGCCGCGGCGCTGGAGCTGCTCGGCGCGCTGCTGCCGGCCATCGACGCCGAGGCGCCGGCGATCGCCTTGCCGGCCGGCCGCCATGTCGAGCCGGAGACCGGGCTCGCGGTGCGCGTCGCGGCGGACGGCCCCCGGCCGGCGAGACTGCTCTTCACGGCGCATCCCGAGACGCTGGATGCCGCCTCGCCGACCCGCCTCCGGGTCGAGCCGGACGGGCTATGGATGGATCGCCCGGCGGAGAACCAGTCGACGCGGCTGGAGCCGGTCGAAGCGGCGACCGAGGGAAGCGAGGGCGTGTTCCACTGCCGGGAGCTGGGAGCGGACCTGACGTGCGCGCATGCCGGCGGGGTCCTGCATGGCGCGTTCTCCGGCTTCCTCGGTCGGGGCGCGATGCAGGCGCTGCAACCGTTCGGCCGCGATACGTGGCTGCTGCCGTGCCCGCGCGCGCTCGACTACAGCCCGCCTGGAGACTGGACGCTGCGGTTCCGGCCCGACGGCAGCGGCGTGCGGATCGGATGCTGGCTGGCCCGCGGTCTCGACTTCGAACGGACCGGCTCCTGAACCGCCGGGGTCAGGAGCGCTCGAGAATGAAGGTCGCGACCGCCTCGCCGAGCAGCCGATAGCCGACATCGTCCATGTGCATGCCGTCAGGCGACAGCCCCTCGATGCCGAGGCCGGTCTCGGCCGCCCAGATCCGCATGGCGGCGTGGCGAGGGAAGACGGGCAGCTCGAAGCGTCGGCCGAGCGCGCGGATGCTGGCCAGGAACGGCGGGAACGCGGGGCTGGCTTCGAGGACCGTGCAGCATTGCGGTTCCATCAGGACGAGATCGGCGCAGGTCGCGCGGATGCGGGCGATGCCGTCCCGCATGATGCGCTCGAAGCGCGCGAGCGGAACGCCCTGTGGGCCGTCGTTGCTGCCCGATTGCCAGATCACGAGGTCGGCGCGGTCGGCGACGACGTGCCCGATCCGTTCGGCCATGCCGTCGATATTGTCGCCGGAGACGCCGCGGTTGGTGAGCGCGACGCCGCCCGGGACGTGCGGCAGGAGGGCGTCGCGCAGGCGTGGCGGATAGCCGGTGCGCGCGGGATCGGTGGCGCCGTAGCCCTCGGTGGTGGACGAACCGAAGACGGTGATCCGCAGCGTCCCGCCGCTGCCGCGGCGCCCGGCGGTGCGCGGGAGGCGGATCATGCGGCGGCGGCGGCGCGCGCGGCTCGCTTGCGTCGGTCGAGCACGGCGGCGAGCGCGAACAGCAGGCCGATGCCGGCGGCGTTGACGACGACCTGCATGGCCCAGCCCTGGCCGAGCGCGTCGAAGGCGAGCTTGCCGAGCAGGTCGATGAAGGTGCCGGCGGTGAACACTTCGAGCGAGTGGCGGCCGAGCAGCGCGAAGGCGCGGCCGGGGCCGCTCTCGGCGATGCGGCGGGCGGTGGCGCTGGACGCGACGAGATAGAAGATCGCCAGCACGTCGAGCAGGCGAAGCGGCGCGAGCGAGGTCTTGCCGGATGTGTGCAGGGCGAACGGCGCCAGGTTCGGCAAGCCGTAGCTCGCATAGGGGAACGCCTCGACCGCGGACAGGGCGAGATAGATCCAGGCGGCCGCGACCAGCCAGCGCAGGCGCGGCAGGTTGCCGCCGTGGCGCCCGCCCACGATCGCGGCGGCGGCGCCGAGCGCGAACAGGAACTGCCAGGCGAACGGGTTGAAATACCAGCCGTCCTGATCGAGCCAGTTCGGCGCGTTGATCGACGGATCCAGGTTGACGGCGAGCCAGAGCAGGCCGGAGGGCACCAGGGCGGCGGCGAGCCCGATCCGCATCAGGCGCCAGATCAGCGGGAAGCTCGCGAGCAGCGCGATGTAGAGCGGCAGGATGTTGAGGTTGGCGGGGAGAGCCAGCAGGAACATCGCGCGCCAGAGATGGCGGTGGCCGTGCGCGAGCTCCGGCTCGAGATAGTCGGGCGAGGTGGGGTGGAAACCCGACCAGGTCCGGATCAGGAACACGCTGACCAGCAGCAGGCTGAGCTGGAAGACGTAGAGCTTGACGATGCGGCGGCCGATCCGCTCGATGCCGACCCGCCAGCCCGACCGCTCGAAGGCGCGGCCATAGGCAAGCATGGACGCGAAGCCGGCGAGCAGGACGAAGATCTCGGCCGCGTCGGCGAAGCCGATGTTGCGCATGGTGAAGCGGTTCAGCAGGTTCTGCGGAATGTGGTCGATGAACATCATCAGCAGCGCCAGGCCGCGCAGCGCGTCGACCCGGTGGTCGCGCGCCGGCTTGCCGGCGATTGCCGTCGGGGCGCGGGTTGTCTGGCGCGGGGTATCGAGCATGTGTGTGGCCTAGCACGGCTTCAGGGCCGGATTGCGACCAGCGGACGAAAGGATCAAGCCGGGTGACCGAACCGGACGGACCCGACCAGGCCCTCGCAGCTGGGGTCCGCGCAGCGCTCGCGCGCCTGGCCGATCCGTTCGGCGGCGGCGACGTCGTGGCGACGGGCCGCGTCGAGGCGGTGCTGGCGCGCGCGGGTCTGGTGCAGGTGACGCTGCGCTCGACGCGCGAGGAGCGCGCGACGGTGGAGGAGACGGCGCGGCAGGTCGAGCGTCTGGCGGCTGGTGTGGAGGGGGTCTCGAACGCGACGGTGGTGCTGACGTGGCAGCGGGCGCGGGCTGCCGAGCCGCGGCCGGCGGGCCGGCCGAAGCTGCTCGGCGACGTCAGGCACGTGATCGCGGTCGCGTCCGGCAAGGGCGGGGTCGGCAAGTCGACGGTCGCGATCAATCTCGCGGTCGGGCTGCAGCGTCTCGGACTGCGCGTGGGCCTGCTGGACGCCGACATCCACGGGCCGAGCCTGCCGCGTATGCTCGGACTGGACCGCAAGCCCGAGGTGCGGGGCGACCGGATGATCCCGCTGCAGGCGTGGGGGGTCACCTGCATGTCGATGGGATTCCTGGTGCCCGAGCGGCAGGCGATGATCTGGCGCGGGCCGATGGTGATGGGGGCGCTGGAGCAGCTGATGGGCCAGGTGGAGTGGCTGGCGCTGGACGTGATGGTGGTCGACATGCCGCCGGGCACCGGCGACGTGCAGCTGACGATGGCGCAGCGGGTCGACGTCGCGGGCGCGGTGATCGTCTCGACGCCGCAGGACATCGCGCTGATCGACGCGAGGCGGGGGATCGACATGTTCGGGCGGACCGGGGTGCCGATCCTCGGACTGGTCGAGAACATGAGCGTGTTCTGCTGCCCCCATTGCGGCCACCGCACGGCGATCTTCGGCGAGGGCGGCGTCGAGCGGGAGGCCGCCCGGCTGGGGGTGCGGTTCCTGGGCGCGGTGCCGCTGCTGCCGGCGATCAGGAGTGCTGGCGATCTGGGCGCGCCGGCGGTCGCCGACGACGGCAGCGAGGCAGGACGGGCGTTCATGGCGATTGCGACCGCCGTGCAGGGGCGACTGGCGCCGGGCGCCCCCGCCGAATGTCAATAGGCCAACGCCGCCTGGAGTTCGGTCCATTCGCGCCTGCCCAGCCCGCTCGAGGCCTGGTCGACATGTTCCCCCGCGAGCATGCGCCTGAGCGCCGCCCGCATCCCCTTCGACAGCGTGAAGGCGCCCAGTCGGTAGTCCTCGAAGGCGGCGGTCGCGATCGGGACCCAGGCGCGGACGATGTCGAGCATCGGCTCGGCGTAGGCACGTATCTCGTACTGGGCGTGCGGATCGGCGCGGAGCGCGAGGAAGTTGAACAGGTTGTGCAGGTCGGTCTTCCAGTACCACTGGGTGTAGCTGTTCAGCGTCAGCGTGATCCGGGCGAGCTCGCGGGCGAGATGCGGATGGTCCGGGTCGATGGTCGCACCCGCCTCGTCCTCGTTGAGCAGGGCGCGATAGTGGTCGTGCGAGCGCGTCGCGTCCTCGCGCAGCAGGTCGAGCACGCGCCCGGCCTGTTCGGGTGGCAGCACGCCGCCACGGCCTTGCCGGTTGGCGGAGGACTGCGCCGCGAGGTGCTCGGGCGCCGGCAGGTAGAACTCCCGGTCGAGCACGGAGTAGCGGGCGGAGTATTCGTTGACGCTCGCCATGCGGTGACGAATCCACTGGCGGGCGACGAAGATCGGAAGTTTCACGTGAAACTTCATCTCGCACATCTCGAACGGCGTGCTGTGACGATGGCGCGTCAGGTAGCGGATCAGTCCCTCGTCCTCGGAGACGCGCCTGGTGCCGCGGCCGTAGGACACGCGCGCAGCCTGCACGATGGCGCCGTCGTCGCCCATGTAGTCGATCACCCGGACGAAGCCGTGATCGAGCACCGGGGCGGGCCGGTGCAGCAGGGCCTCGACCGCGTCCACGGTGGGACGGCGCGTGGTGGCGGTCTGCGCGCGCGCGGCTTCGATGTCGGCGGCCTGTTCGTCGGTGATCCTCTGCATGCGTCTCCTCTACCATCGGGCATCGTTTTGCCCTATATTCGTCGGTGACGGGGCGACCCGCCTATGGCGATAAACGGTTCGTGGAATAAACGTTGTGGACCCGGGGGCAGTGCCCGGCGCCTCCACCAGACTTCCGTCTCGTTGGCGGTCCTGGGGGCGAAACAGGCTCGACACGCGTGGTAAAGACCAGCCTTTTGCCCGGCATTGTACCGCCGTTATCGGGCTAAATCACAAGTGCCAACGACAACGACGCTATGGCGCTCGCTGCCTAATTGACTTAGGCAAGCGCGGTTCGGGGGGCGCCGGGCAACAGAAGCCCCCCACTTTCGCCGCGGCCATGCGCCTGGCGGCGAGCGGTCTAGGAGTGCCGATGGACGACCACGGACCGAACGGCGGCGACATCGACAGTCTGCTTCCCTACGAGTCGTGGACCGAAGAGGCGTTCAGGAGTGTCGCGGTCAGGGCGCTCGCGCACGTCGCGGCACACGGACTGCCGGGCGAGCATCATTTCTACATCACGTTCCGCAGCGACCATCCGTCGACCAGCATGCCGTCGCGGCTTCGGGCGAAATACCCCGAAGAGATGACGATCGTGCTGCAGCACAAATACTGGGACCTGGTGGTCGACGAGACCGCGCGGTTCGTCTCGGTCGGGCTCTCGTTCGGCGGGGTCGCGAGCACGCTGGTGATCCCGTTCGACGCGATGACCGGCTTCGCCGATCCGTCGGTCAAATGGGGCCTGCGGTTCCGCGCGATCCTGCCGGAGGCGCCGGCGAGGAAAGGTCCGCGCGCGGTCGATGCGCCGGTGCCGGACCGCGCCCACGACGTCGCGAGGGAGGAGGCCGGGGACGCCGCCGCGCCGGCCGCCGAGCCGCAGGTCGTCAGCCTCGACGCGTTCCGCAAACGCCGGGACTGAACGCGGAGGGACCGCCATGAATGCACCCGCTCGGGTCACGCGCGCCGCCTATGCGCCGCTGTTCTCGCTCGGCCCGGACGCGACGCCGTATCGAAGGCTCGCCATCGATGGCGTCTCCACCTCGGTCTGCGACGGGCGGACGGTGCTCCGGATCAGGCCGCGGGCGCTGGCCGAACTCGCCCGGGCCGCGTTCCGCGACGTGTCGCACCTGCTCCGGCCCGGGCATCTCGCCCAGCTTCGCCGCATCCTCGACGACCCCGACAGTTCGCCCAACGACCGGTTCGTCGCACTCGACCTGCTCAAGAACGCCGGCATCGCGGCGGGCGGCGTGCTGCCGATGTGCCAGGACACCGGGACGGCGATCGTCTTCGGCAAGAAGGGCCAGCGCGTCTGGGTCGACGGCGACGAGGAGGCGGCGCTCAGCCAGGGGATTGCCGGCGTGTACACCGACACCAGCCTGCGCTACTCGCAGATGGCGGCGCTGACGACGTTCGAGGAGGTCAACACCGGCAACAACCTGCCTGTGCAGTTCGACATCGCGGCCAGTCCCGGCGAGGACCACGCCGACGAGTTCAACCTGACATTCGTCGCCAAGGGCGGGGGGTCGGCCAACAAGACGTTCCTCCATCAGGAGACCCGCGCGCTGCTGGCCTCCGAGGCCAGGCTGCTCGACTGGCTGGGTGCGAAGATACGCACGCTCGGCACGTCGGCCTGCCCGCCCTATCATCTGGCGATCGTGATCGGCGGGTTGTCGGCCGAGATGACGCTCAAGACGGTCAAGCTCGCCTCGACGCGCAGTCTCGACACGCTGCCCAACGAAGGCAGCCGCACGGGACGGGCGTTCCGCGACCTTTCGCTCGAGGCGGCGGTGCACCTTCTGACGCAGGACATCGGCATCGGCGCGCAGTTCGGCGGCAAGTATTTCTGCCACGACGTGCGGGTGATCCGCCTGCCTCGGCATGGCGCCAGCCTGCCGGTGGGCATCGGCGTGTCGTGTTCGGCCGACCGGCAGATCAAGGCGAAGATCACGCCCGACGGCGTGTTCCTCGAGCAGCTCGAGACCGATCCGTCGCGGTTCCTGCCCGAGACGACGGACGACCTCCTGGGCGGCGATGTGGTGCGGATCGATCTCGGCCGTCCGATGGACGCGATCCGCGCCGAGCTGTCGCGCCAGCCGGTCAGCACACGCCTCGCCCTGACCGGCACGATGGTGGTGGCGCGCGACATCGCGCACGCCAGGATCAAGGAGCGGCTCGACCGCGGCGAGGCGATGCCCGACTATCTTCGAAACCACCCGGTCTATTATGCGGGCCCGGCCAAGACGCCGGACGGAATGGCGACCGGGAGCTTCGGTCCGACCACCGCGGGGCGCATGGACAGCTATGTCGACGAGTTCCAGCGCGCCGGCGGCTCGCTGGTCATGCTCGCCAAGGGCAACCGCTCGCGCGCGGTGCGCGATGCCTGCGCGGCGCATGGCGGGTTCTATCTCGGCAGCGTCGGCGGGGCGGCGGCGCGCCTGGCGCGGGACTGCATCCGGCGCGTCGAGGTGCTCGAATATCCCGAGCTCGGCATGGAGGCGGTCTGGCGGATCGAGGTCGAGGATTTTCCGGCCTTCATCGTCATCGACGACAAGGGCAACGACTTCTTCGAAGGCCTGGTCTAGCATGCGCTACACCGTCGACCGGATGGACCACCTGGTCATCACCTGCCGCGACATCGAGAAGACCGCATCATGGTACCAGCGCGTGCTCGGGATGGAGCGCGAGGAGTACGGGCGCAACCTTCGCAACGCGCTGCGCTTCGGCGGCCAGAAGATCAATCTGCGGCCGGACGGCGCCGACGGATGGGAGACGGCCGACTTCGCCATCCCCGGCACCCAGGATCTCTGCTTCACCACCACGCTGAGGCCCGACGACACGGTGGGGCACCTGCGCGCCTGCGGCGTCGCGGTCGCCGGCGGCCCGATCGAGCGGATCGGCGCGCTCGGGCCGATGGTGTCGGTCTATTGCCGTGATCCGGACGGCAACCTGATCGAGCTCGCCTCCTATCTCGGAGACGAATAGCGTGTCGGCCGCGATCCCTCGCTGCGTGCCGTGCCGGAAAGACACGCCGCCGCTCGCCGGCGAGGAGGTTCACGCGAGGATGCGGACGGTTCCCGACTGGGCGCTGTCGGACGACGAAAAGAGCATCTCGCGCCGGTTCCGTTTCGCCGACTTCGACTCGGCGTTCGCGTTGGTGAGCGCGGCCGCGTCGCTGGCGCGTCGCGAGGATCACCATCCGGACGTGGCGTTCGGCTGGGGATATGCCGCCTTCACGCTGACGACGCACGCGATCGGCGGCCTGCACGGAAACGATTTCGTCGTGGCCGGATTGATCGACGAGGCGGCCCGGGCCTGACCCGGCGCGCGACCTGGGCCTGGGCCTCCATGTGGGCGGCCTGTGACTTGCGCGCGATGCCGTCGCTTATAAGCTGAGGGCAACCAAGAGCCGGGGAGTCGATGGCCGAGTTCGAGCACGTGGTCCGGCTGCAGCGCGTGCAGAAATATTTCGGCGCGATCCAGGGCCTGCGCGACATCGATCTGGCGATCGGCCGCAACGAGATCGTGGGGCTGATCGGCGACAACGGCGCCGGCAAGTCCACCCTGATCAAGGTGATGACGGGCGTGATGCCGCCGAGCTCGGGCCGCATCTTCGTCCGCGACCGGGAGATCGACCTGCGCGACTACTCGGTGCGAATGGCGCACGACCTGGCGATCGAGACGGTCTACCAGGACAAGTCGCTGGCCGAGAAGCAGCCGCTGTGGCGAAACTTCTTCGTCGGGCGGCAGATCACCAACCGGTTCGGCTTCATCGACGTGAAGCGTCAGCGGCAGATCGCGTCCGAGATGCTGCTGGGCTCGATCGGCTTTCGCGGCGTCGGCATCTCGGTCGACAGCACGGTGGCGCAGCTCTCGGGCGGCGAGCGTCAGGGGATTGCGATCGGACGCGCGATGCATTTCGACGCCGACCTGATCGTGCTCGACGAGCCGACGGTCGCACTCGCCGTCTCGGAGGTTCGCAAGGTTCTCGACTTCGTCGGGCTGATCAAGAGCTCGGGACGCGCCTGCGTCTATATCGAGCACAACCTCGCCCACGTGCACGCGGTCGCCGACCGGCTCGTGGTACTCGACCGCGGCGCGATCGTGGCCGAGATCGAGCCGCGCCACATGCCGGTGGCAGAGCTGACCGAGTTCCTGATCGATCTGCAGCACGAGGTCTGACCGGATGGCGCGCGCGGCACCCATCCGTCTCAGCCGGATCGAGGGACTGCCGATCATCGGCGTGTTCGCGGCCCTGCTGGCGCTGTTCATGTACATGGCGCCGACGGTGTTCCTCGCACCCTACATCTACACAACCTTCGCCTCCACGCTGCCGCCGCTGGTGCTGCTGGCGATCGGGCTGACGTTCGTGATCGGCGCGGGCGAGATCGACCTGTCGTTCCCGTCGATCATCGGCTTCTCCGGCTTCATCTTCGCCGTCGCGTTGCGCGACTATCATCTCGGCTGGCTGGCGGTGCTGCTCGGACTGGCCTCTGGGCTGCTGGTCGGATTGATCAACGGTCTCGTGGTAGCGAAGATCGGCGTGCCGTCGTTCATCGCCACGCTGGCCGCGCAGTTCTTCTGGTCTGGCATGGCGACCGTCCTGTCGGGCGGCAAGTCCTATGCGCTGCGCGGCGTCGAGACGAGCTCGGTCTGGCGCGCGAGCGTGGGCCTGCTCGGCGAGGGCGCCGATTGGGTCAGCCAGATCTCGGTGCAGCTGTTCTGGACCGCCGGCATCGTGCTGTTCCTGTGGTTCGTCCTCAACCGGCACCGGTTCGGCGAGCACGTGCTGTTCATCGGCGACAGCAACCAGGTTTCGCGCGTGGTCGGCATCGACGTCGATCGCGAGAAGATCAAGCTGTTCACGCTGATGGGCGGCCTCGCCGCGATCGCCGCGATCCTGTTGACGCTCGAGAACAAGAACTATTTCGGCAACCAGGGCGAAGGCTACCTGCTGACCGCGATCGCGTCGGTGCTGATCGGCGGCACGTCGATCCTGGGCGGCCGGGCGACGATCGTCGGCACCGTGTTCGGCTGCTTGATCATCGGCATGATCGAGGCCGGCCTGGTCGCGACCGGGCTGACGGGCGCCTGGGTGCGGACCATCCAGGGCCTGGTGTTCCTCGGCTCGGTGATCTTCTACCTGTATATCGACGAGCCGGGACGGCGGGGCGTGCTGCTCGCGCGGTTCCGCAGGTCCGAACGACAAACCACAAGAACGATGCCCCGGGAGAAGGAAACCACGCCATGAAGACCCGCACACTGCTTGCCTGCCTGACCGCGCTCTCGTTCGCTCCCTTGGCGGAGGCGGCCGACGATACCCCGCCAGGCACCGGGATGGTGATCTACATGCAGATGGGCGGGAACCCGGGCGATGGCGCGACGCTCGCCAGGCAGACCGGCGCGGCCGCGGCGGCAAGGGCGCTCGGCGTCGCCAAGCTGAACGCGCAGTTCGCGGCCTGGGCGCCGGAGACGATGATCCAGCAGTTCAAGGAGGCGATGGCGGCGCGCCCGGCCTGCATCGTGATCACCGGCCATCCCGGCAACGACGCCTTCGCCGACCTGGTCAGGCAGGCGGTGTCGGCGGGTATCGTGGTGACCGACGGGAACTCGCCGCTGACCACCCTGCAGGCCGCCTACCGGCCGCACGGCTTCGGCTATGCCGGCGTCGATCTCTATCAGGGCGGCGTGCTGACGGCGCAGCAGATGATCAAGGCCGGCAACCTGAAATCGGGCGACCAGGCGATGGTCTACGGCGTGTTCAGCCAGGCCGAACGCGGCCAGTCCGAGAAGGGGCTCGCCGACACGCTGCAGAAGGCAGGCCTGAAGGTCGATCGGCTGGAGATCACCCAGGAGGCCAACTCCGATCCGTCGCTGGCGGTGCCGGTGCTCACTTCCTACGTGCTGAGCCACCCGAAGCTGCGCGCCATCGGCACCCAGCATGGCGGCGTCACCGGCATCCTGCCGGCGGTGCTCAAGAAGGCCGGCCACAAGCCGGGCGACATCATCGTCGGCGGCATCGATCTCGCGCCGGCGACGATCGACGGGCTGAAGGCCGGCTACGTGACGGTCACTCTCGATCAGTTGCTCTACATGCAGGGCTTCCTGCCGGTGATGCAGTGCGTGATGAGCGCCAAATACAAGATGCCCGGCCTGGACATCAACACGGGCGCCGGCGTCGTGACGCCGCAGACGATCGCGCCGCTGGTGCCGTTAATCGACGCCGGCTACCGGTAAGGAGTTCAGCATGAAAGCCGTCTGGAACGGACACACGGTCGCCGAGAGCGACGACATCGTCACGGTGGAAGGGAACGCGTATTTCCCTCAATCCACGGTGGCGCGCGACATGATCAAGCCGAGCGCGCATACCAGCGTCTGCCCCTGGAAAGGGACGGCGAGCTATTACAGCCTCGAGGTCGACGGCGAGAGCAACGAGAACGCGGCCTGGTACTACCCGGATCCCAAACAGGCGGCGGAGAACGTTCGTGGCCGCGTCGCGTTCTGGAAGGGCGTGCAAGTCGAGCCGTAACGAGCAAAGGCTCGGGGGACCGAGGCCGGTCCCCTGAGCCCCTGCGAACGTCGACTTTCCGGCTAGTCATAGTGCTTCAAGTTCCGCCAATCCTTGACAAGGGAGGTCCTGCGGTCTCGGCACAACCAGATTGGTTGTCCGGCCTCCTCCGGCATTGCCCAGCGAGCGACGGTGATCCCGACCTGCACGACGGTGACGTAGGACCGCAGCAGCGTGTTCCGGGAATGGCCGATAGTCAGCACGACACTGCCGTCGTACCCGCGCGGTCCCCAAAGATAGTAGTTCTCGTGCCCGCTGATCGCCGGCGGCAAATCCCATTGCGCACCGAAGACGTCGATTGCCGCAGCCTCTCCGTAATTGCGCCCGAGGAAGACCGCACGCGAGCGATCCGCCGCGGGCAAGGCCGCATAGGCACGCCCGATCGAAGCTGCCAGTTCAGGCCAGCCGGACATGTCGGCGTAATACTGCGGCAGGTCGCCCAGCTTCACGCGCTCTCCGGTGCGCGGCTTGAGGCCAAGCCAGTTCTGATAGGACGCGAATGTGTCGATCGGCAGAACCGGCATCGCGAAGGGCGCCAGGACGGCGCCGCCTGCGGCGAGCATGCCGATCAGGAGAGCGCGCGAGGTCTGATGACGGGCGAGCCACGCCTCGATCGCGACCCCGCCGCCCGCGAACAGGAGCGGGAAGGCGGCGGTGGCATAATAGGGCTTGCCATGACCGGCGACGAGCAAGACGAACAGCACGGCCGAGCCGATCGCCACCCAGCGCAGCCCATGCAAGCCGCGCCAGAACGCGAACGCGAGGAGGCTCGACACCCAGACCGGGGCGGTGAACGGATCGAGCATGAGCGCGATCTGGCCGAGAAAGGCCGCCGGTGACCAGACCAGGTTCTTGGCACCGGCAAGCACGCGCGCGTGCTGCAGGAACGGCCACCCATGCGCGGCCTGCCAGCGTATGTTCGGCGACGCGATGAGAGCAAAGAGCAGGACGGCGAGCCACGGCTCCGGACGACGCAGCGCGCGACGTTGGGGCGTCAGCAGCAATCCCGTTGCGAGAGACGCAAGATAGAAGGCGACGAGGTACTTGGACAGGAAAGCGAGACCGGCAATGACACCGGCGAGCCACCACCACCTTTCATCGCCGTCCCGAACTGCGCGAATCATCGCGATGCCGCAGATCAACCAGCTCAGCGGCTGCAGCGTGTCGGTGGTCAGCAGCACGCCCATCAGCTGCAGTACGCCGCCGGCCAGGACGCAGAGGCCGGCCAGCCATGCCGCGAAATGACCGCCGCCGAGAATGCGTGCCGCAGCGCAGGTCAGCGCGACGGTGCCCGCGGCGGCCAAGGCAGGAACGGAACGCAAACCGTCGAGCGAGGGACCGAAGACGTCCACCGACAATCGCGCGATCAGCGGGATGAGCGGCGGCTGGTCGACGTAGCCCCAGGCCAGGTGGCGTCCGCAGACGATGTCGTAGAGCTCGTCGCGAAAGTAGCCGTAGGATCCGTTCGCCCAGACGTGCAGCAGGAGGGTCGCCAACCCCAGGGTCAGTGCCGGTCGGCGCTGCCACCAGGCTGCGATCTCGTGGTTACGCGTCAGCGATGCAGCGCGATCGCGGCGAATAGTGGGCTCACCCCGGGGCCACTCACCGGACCACTTTTCTTCCGGCTCAGCAAGCGCGGTGCTTCGTTGCGGTCCGTTCTACAGGCGCTCGGCAACGCCTTCGACCCGGCACCGGCGGAGCGGCTCTGGCTGAAAAGCCGCAAACGAGATCTTGCCTGAACCGAACGATTTCGCTTACACGTAGCTGAAAGGTTACGGGTATTGCACCGCGCACGCGCCGACGCTGACGTGTTCCGTGCGATCGCCGATCCGACCCGCCGGGCGATCCTCGACCGGCTGCGGACCGGCCCGGTCGCGGTGAACGGCCTTGCCGGTGCGTTCGATCAGAGCCGGCCGGCGATCTCCAAGCACCTGCGGGTGCTGCGCGACGCGGCAATGGTGACCGAGGAACGACACGGGCGCGAGCGGCTGTATCGGCTGCGGCCGGAGACGCTGCGCGACGTGGCGGATTGGATCGAGGGCTACCGGTCATTCTGGCGGTCCAACCTCGACGGATTGAAACGCTACCTGGAGGAGGACGAGACGTGAGCAGCCAGCATTCCGCGCGATCGATCGCCGACCTGACCGGCGGCACCATCCTGGCGACGGTGGACATCGCGATCGCGCCGGAGCGCGTGTTCCGGGCGCTGACGGACTCCGACGAGATCATTCGCTGGTGGGGATCCGATCAGGTCTACCGGACCGAAGCCTGGATGTCGGAGCAGCGTGTCGGCGGGGCGTGGCGGTCGACCGGGCGGAGCGCCGACGGGGGCGCCTTCTCGGTCGGCGGCGTGTTCCTCGAATTCGACCCGCCGCACCGGCTGGTGCAGACCTGGAAACCGGACTGGGACGACGGCCACGAGACGATCGTCACCTGGCAACTGGCCGCCATCGCCGACGGCACCCGTTTGACGGTCCGCCACGACGGGTTCGCCGGACGGCCTGCGCCCTGCCAGTCGCATGCGAACGGCTGGGAAGCCGTGCTCGTTTGGCTCGGCCAGTATCTGTCGGTCTCTGTAATGAGCGCCGTCGAACACTCCTTCCTGTATCGTCTGATCCCACCTCGCCCCGACTTCCCGACCGACATGAGCTCGGAAGAGCGGGCAATGATGCAGGCGCATGTCGCGTACTGGACCGAGCAGGTCGGCCGCGGCAGCGCCATGGTGTTCGGTCCGGTTGCCGACCCGAACGGTTCCTGGGGACTCGCGGTCATCCGGGCCGCGAGCGACGAGCATGCGAGAGCGCTCGGCACCGCCGACCCCGCGATCCGTTCCGACATGGGCTTCCGTTACGACGTTCTGCCGATGCCTCATGCGGTGACGAGCGGGGGACCGATGTGGCCGGCCATCGCTCCAGGCACGCGTGGCTGACGACGATGTTGCACCGCCTCGACCTGGTCCTGATCGTCATCCTGCTGCTCGGTGCATGCGGCCATATCGTCGGCTCGCTGTCCGCCTATCCGGCCGGCAGCGAGATCCTCGTCTACACGCTCGGCGTTGCGGGCCTCGGCTGGATCTGCGGGTTGCCGAACCTGCTCCGCTCGCGTCGACCCGCCGACCGGCCGGTGGCGATGCTCGCCCTCTTCAGCAGCCTGATCCAGGCTGCCGTCGCGCTCGCCTGGGGATCGGCAATCCGCCATCCCGCCGACCCGCGGCCGATCGGCTTCGTAGCCTCGGCCGGCGGCCTGGTTGCTTTCAGCGCGGCGGCGACACTTTACCGGCCGGTTTCCGCTCGGCTGCGAAGCTAAGCTCAAGGCCGGAGCTGCGCGTGCCTTACGACCCGCACGCCTATCTGGGCATGTTCCCGATGGCGCCGGGCGGAGGCGCATTCCTGTTGTCCGTCGGGCTCTGCATCGTTGCCGGCAGCGTGCTGCCGCGCCATCGGATGAGGCTGCTACGGACCGGCTTCGCGCTCGGCGGTCTGGCGATCGTCCCCGTCAGCATCCGGATGACCGGTGACGCCGGTCCGCCGAGATATCGCGCAAACGCAAAGACTCGGAGACTCCGCGGCTGTGAACCTGTCGAAAGCAAGGTCAGGGC
>CAXTUK010000006.1:0-457 GCA_964247395.1 uncultured Acetobacteraceae bacterium | reverse complement strand
GCTGACGGGGGACGCCGGTCCGCCGAGCCTGATCCAGGTCGGCAGCCTGGTCCTGGCGATTCTGGCGGAGATCGTCGCCTTCGCGATCGTCATGCCGAAAATCCGGCCTCGCGGTGGACGCAGCGTCATGCTCGCGAGCTGCGGCATCGTCTCCGCGCACCTCCTGATCATGACGCCTGCGTTCGGGGCTCTCGTCGCCCTGCTCGCGCTGTCGGGTCTCGCAAAGGTGGGCATCGCGACGCTGACGGCCCGAGTCGGATCGTCAGCGATATGGCTGGTCGACGGTCTGCTCAAAGTGACCTTCGGCGCGCTTCTTCTCGAACCGGGTTGCGACCGCTTCTGCCCGGGGACTCCGGGGCTGTGAACCTATCGAAAGCAAGGTCAGGGCTCTGCCCTCGACCCGCAGGGGCCGGCGCCCCCAGGCCCGCAAACCTCTGAAATATTGGCGGTCCAGGGG
>CAXTUK010000005.1:0-29431 GCA_964247395.1 uncultured Acetobacteraceae bacterium | reverse complement strand
GGGCACGCGACATGGCGAGCGGCGCGGTGGCGCGCGCGGCTCTCGCCGAAGCGCGGCCGTTCGCCGTTCTGAGGGCGATCTGCGATCCTGCCTCACGCTCGTTGCCGCCGGCGGCACTGGTCGCCCTGAGGCCCGGCGGACGGATCGACGTCGCCCGCCTCGCCCGCTCCCTCGGCCGCCGCCCCGGCCAGGTCGGAGCCATGGTCCGGCTGGCGCGCGACGCCTTCTCGGCGCGCCGCGCCCTCGTCGGACGCGTCGCCGCCCTTCGATCACTGGGCTGAGGCTTCCGGCAGGTGGACTACCGGAACTGGGCCTGCCACCCGCCGCCGAGCGCCTGGAACAGCCTGATCGCGTCCTGCAATCGCGCCAGCTCGCTCTGGGCGGCGGTGTCCTCCGCGATGAACAGACTTCGTTCGGCCGTCAGCACGTCGAGAAATCCCGTCAGACCCCGGCTGAACAGGAGCGTCGACCGCTCGAGCGCCAGCCTGTTGTCGACCGAGGCGGCGGTGAGCCGCCCGTCGCGCGCCGCCTCGTCCTGGTAGGCGACCAGGTTGTCCTCGACCTCGCGGAACGCGGTCAGCACGGTGTTCTCGTAGGTCAGTCTCGCATCCGCCGCCTGCGCGCGCGCGGCGACGACCTGGTTGCGCAGCCTGCCTCCGGTATAGATCGGCGCCGTCGTGCTCAGGCCGACCTGCCACGCGAAGCTGACGCTCTGGAACAGGATGTGGATGAAGCTCGATGTCGGCGTGGCGGAGATCGGTATCGTGAAGGTCGGGAACCGGGCGGCCACCGCCACCCCGACCCGCGCCACGGCGACGGCGTAGTCCCGTTCGGCGCCCCGAACGTCGGGCCGGTTCAGCAGCACCTCCGACGGCAGGCTGACCGGCAGCTTCGGCACCTGAGGAACCGGCGCCGGCGCTTCGAGCGAAGCGGTGAACCGTTCCGGCAGATTGCCGGTCAGCACGGCGAGTGCGTGCGCGGCCTGGACGATCGCGGTGTGCAGCGGCGCGAGCGTGGATTGCTCCGTCTCGAGTTCCGCCCGTTGCTGGGCGACCTGCACGCTGGTTCCCAGACCCTGGGCGAACAGCCGGTCGACCAAGCCCAGCGCCTGTTCGGCCGCGTGCACGTTTCGCTCGGCGATCGTGAGGCGCAGCTGGCTCGCGCGCAATGCCGCGTAGTCCATGGCGATCTCGCCGAGAAGGCTGACGAGAACGCCGCGGCGCTGCTCGATCGTCGCCCCGACCTGCGCGTCCGCCGCCTGGACCGACCGCCTGATCTGACCGAAGATATCGATCTGCCAGCTCAGCATCGGGCCGAGCTCCCAGATGCGGGCGAATGTCGACGTCTGCGGCGGCAGCGGCGGATATTCGAGCGAGTTCGAGAAGTGCTCGTCGGTGTAGGAGGCGCTGGCGTTGATCTGGGGATAGAAGGCCGACGCCGCCTCGTTGCGCATGGCGCGCGCCTCGACGATGCGCTCGGTGGCGACGCGAAGGTCGAGATTGCCGTCGATGGCGCGTCCGACGAGGGCATCGAGGACCGGGTCCCGGAACTCCGTCCACCAGTGCGCCAGTTCGGCATCCGTGCGCGCGATCTCGGCCGGGGTCGCGACATGCTCCTCGAACGTGGCGGGCATCGGTGGCCGCGGTCGGCTGTAATCGGGACCGACGGTGCACGCCTGCAGGATCAGCGCCGGCGCGCAGAGCCACACGCGACGCTGCATTCAGAGATGGCTTTCAAGCCAGGATATCAGCACGCCGCGCGGCTGCGGCGATCGGGTGCCGAGCGAGACCGAAGCCGTCATGCCGGCGGCGAGCGCGATCCCCGGCGGCACGCGGTCGATATGGACGCGGACCGGGATCCGCTGCGCGAGCCTGACCCAGGTGAAGATCGGGTTGACGTCCTGCAGACCCTGCGTGTCGGCGCTGCCGTTCTGTTCGTTGACCCCGCGGGCGTTGCTGTCGACATGGCCGTCGAGCAACTGCCTGAACCCCTTCAGACGGATGCGGGCCGGGTCGCCGACCGCGACATGTTCGAGCTTGGTCTCCTCGAAATAGCCGTTCACCCAGAAGCTGTCGGCGTCGATCAGCGCCAGGCGCGGCTGTCCGGCGGTCGCGTAATCGCCGACCCTGAGCTGGAGGTTCGTCACGTAGCCGTTGGCGGGCGCGTAGACGACAGATCGCTGCAGGTTGAGCCGAGCCGTGTCGAGCTGCGCCTGGGCGCTGTCGACGTTGGACTGGGCCTGGGCCGACGAACTGCGGAACTGTTCCTGCTCCTCGGCCGACACCACCCCGGTCAGACCGGACCGGCGTCGCACATCGCTTTGTCGCAGGCGCAGCGTGTCGGCCGCGCCCGACAAGGCGGCCTGGGCCTGCGCGAGCGCAATCCGGTATCGCGAGGGATCGATCGCGAACAGCGCATCGCCCTTGTGGACGAACTCGTTGTCGTGGACGGGCAACTGGACGACGGTCCCTGCCACCTCAGGTGCGATGTCGACGACGTAGGCGCGCACGCGCCCGTCCCGCGTCCAGGGCGAGACCATGTACACATCCCACAGCGCCACCGCGAGAACACCGGCAACCGACGCCACCACCAGGGTCACACTGACGCGCACAAGCAGTTTGAACAGATACATCGACCAGATCCGGCCTCAGACGAAGATGACCAGCAGTGACAGGACGCTGAGATAGACGGCGAACACGAACAGGGCCGGATGCCATACGACGCCAAGCAGACCGATGCGCCACGACAGGCTCCGGAAGAACAACGTGATCGGCAACGAGACCGCGGCATAGACGACGATCGGCGCGACATAGATCCCTTCGACGTCGACCTCGCTTAGCATCAGTGCTGCACCGCGGAGTCGCTGACGCGGACGAGACCGGCGTCGCGATCGAAGAACTCGGCGTGCGTCGCGATCAGGCGCGCGGCGACATGAAGCAGAGCCGCAAGTCGCAGGCGGTCCGGCGCCGCACGATCGTCCAGCACCTGCCGCGCGGTCCGCTCCAGTTCGCGCGAGCAGTCGTGCGGCCGACGCCGCAGGCGCCCTAGGTGCGCCAGGGCGGCGCGCGCCGCTTCCCGCGCCGCCTCTCCCAGCCGGTTCTCATCGACCACGTCGCGCAGCCGCATCACGAGCCTCCCGAGGATCATGCCGGCCGTCGCGTCCTCGATCACCGGCCCGCGGCGCGGTGATCCCATGGCGTCGAGACGCTGGCCGATCTGCAGGATGCGCTGGAGCTGCATGTTCTCCCACCCGGTCGGGTTCGGCAGCCGGTCCGCCCGGGCGAGGCGCTCGCCCTCGCTGCCGAGCGCATGTGCGATCTGACGCACCGCGAGCGCCGGGTTCGGCGGCAGGAGGATCCGGAAGGTCAGGAGCAGTGCCGCGCAGCCGACAAGGTAGGCTTCGGCATTGGCCAGCAAGCGCGGCAGGTCGAACGTCATCGCATTCTCCAGCGCCAGGTTGGTGTTGAAGAAGACGACGTAGGCGAATGCGGCGCCGCCCCATTTCGGACTGAGCTGCAAGGCCGCTCCCGGCAAGACGAACAGGAGCAGCACGATCACGGCCGGAACGAAATCGGTCGTTCTCGGGAGGATGAACCCCTGGCAGATCACAGCCAGGATGATGGCGACGACCGTGCCCTGAACGAACCTGACCGAAGCAGCACCCGGACTTGGACTGGTCGACAGGAGGGCCGCGGCCGGCGCCACGTAGGCGACCAGCGTCGGGCCGGCCGGCCAGTAGGTCAGATACCAGAACAGGCACGCGAGCATGATCGCCAGGAACCCGCGGCAGGCGTTGCGAGCCGCATTGCGGACATCGAGGAACGGCCGCAGACGGACCGGCACGCGGCTCGATGCCCGATCGGTGCGGTCCAGGTCGGCCAGCACATTGTCGAGCCGCTCCAGGGTGAGGCGGGCAAGTTCGACGCAGCCGAGCGTCTCGAGGCCCTCGCAGCACTCACGCATCGAAGCCAGGACGTCCCCTTCGCGCCGGAGACTTGCGCGCGCCTCGGCGCGATCGTGATGCGCGTTGGCGGCGAGGACGCCGAGCGCGCGCGCCAGGCTCTCGCCGGCCTGGCTATAGGGCGCTCCGTCGCCGGCGGGCGCGCCCGCATGGATGATCGAGGCCGCATGCAAACCGTCCGTCATCGCGGCGAGGAGATCGGTGACCGCCACGCGCAGCGCGAGCGAACGCGCGCGCACGTCGAGGTCGTCGGCGCTGGCGTACACGATGGCCTGCTCGTAGCCGGCGATCTCCAGGGCGAGCGCGCGGCGCTTCGTGCGGAGCGAGGCGAGCGGCTCCCCGTCGAGAACCGCCCGGATCAGGTCGGCGGTCGAGATGGTCGACGATGCGATATCGTGCCCGAACGCGGTCGGTGGGCGCGCGCGCTGGGTCAGGAGGAACACCAGGCCGGTCACCACGATGCCGAGCACCACCACCGAAAGCCGCGCCAGCGCCACTCCGAGAGCCTGGTCCGGGGTCGAGAGGGCGCCGACATCGACGATGACGATGGTGTAGCCGGCGAGGACGGTGCCGTACGAGGGAAAGAACCGAAGCAGCGTGCTCGCGCCGCAGCACAGTCCGACCCAGACCGCGATGAACAGATCGAAAAGCAGCGGAGATTGGCCGAAGAGCGCGAACTGGAATACGGCCGCCACGGCGCCGACGATGGTGCCGAACAGGCGCCAGAAGCTCTTGGAGACGATCGCTCCACGCACCGGATTGGCGACGATGAAGACGGTCGTGACCGCGGAATAGGGGGTCGGCAGTTCGAGCCAGAATGCGAGATAGAGGGTCACGACGCATGCGACGGCAACCCGGATGACGTAAGGCAGCCAGGACGGCGGCCGAAGCATCTCGAGCAACGCGGCGGCCCGTGGTCCCGGGACGCGGGGCGAGCCGGCCATCTCGACCGCGGTCATTGGCAGACGTGACGATAACCGTCGGCGCCGATATAGGTGTCCGTCGAGGGATCGAAGCAGGCGTTGCCGAGGCACGCATTGCCGCTCGTCGTCATCGCCGGTGAGATCGCCGCACCTGCCGCGCTCGCCTCCCGATCGACGCGACCGCACAGGGGTGTGTCGAGAGGCGCAGAGGGATCGTCGGCGCGCTCGGACCCGGCTTGCGCACCGGCCGGGAGCGCCGGCGGCGCCGGCTGTTCGGGGAGGAAGGTCTGCACCTTGAAGCCCGGCCGCGGCGAGGCGGTAACCGCGGCCGGTCCGGTCGAGAATGCCTGCTCGCCTTCGCTGCAAGCCGTCATCGCCAAGCCGGCGAGGACAACGAGCGTCCGTCCGCATCCACCGACGAACGTCGAACGGATCAAGAGCGATCTCCCTGTCGAGACCCGGGTGCAACACTCGGGGACCTTCGATGTTGGGTGATCACCCAATCCGGAGGATTAGGCAATTCAGTATCGCGAGACGACCGGAAACCTGCGTCCGGATGCCGCGCGCCGGCTGGCCTTGGTCAGGCGGCTCGCCTGGCTGCTCGACGGGTCGGCACGGCTGCCCGGCACGCGCTTCCGGTTCGGCCTCAACAGCATGATCGGACTGGTTCCGGGCGGCGGCGATGCCGTGTTGGCCGGGCTGTCGCTGTTCATCGTGTGGCAGGCTCGCCAGCTTGGTCTTCCGAAATCTCTGCTGCTTCGCATGATCGCGAATGTCGGCATCGAAGCCGTCGGCGGAGCGCTCCCGATCGCCGGTGACGCGTTCGACATGGTCTTCAAGGCGAACCTGCGGAACCTCGCCCTGCTCGAAGCGCACCTGCGCCGCTCGCCGCCCTGACCTCGAGGGTCACGCGGCGGCGAACACGGTATCGATCTTGCTGCGAAGCGTCTCCGCGCTGAAGGGCTTGACGACGTAATTCGACACGCCGGCCTGCTTGGCCGCGACGATGTTCTCGATCTTGCTTTCGGCGGTCACCATGATGAACGGCAGGCGGCACAGCTTGTCGTCGGCTCGCACCTGCTGCAGCAGGTCGAGACCGGTGATCGGCTGCATGTTCCAGTCGCTGATCACCAGTCCGAAATCTCCCTGCTTGAGCATGGCGAAGGCCTCCGCACCGTCGTTCGCCTCCTCGACATTGAGGAGACCGATCTGGCGAAGCACGTTGCGGATGATGCGGAGCATGGTCTTGTAGTCGTCGACGATGAGGATCTTGATCGACTTGTCGGTGAGCATCTGCGTGTCTCCGTCCGGTGGCGACGAGGGAGGCCTAGAGCAGCGAAAACTGCTCGCTCGAAGAGAGCTAGAACGTCAGCAGCTTGTCGATCTCGTCCTGGCTGATCGCGACCTCGGGAGATTGTGGACCGTTCAGTAGAGAACCTGATTCCTCGACCCCGCGCGCGACGCTGGTCACGCCGAAGCGGCCGGTGATTGCTTCGATCCTTGTCTCGATCAGCTTGAGCGCCGAAACCACCTTGCTGATCCGCTGACCGGTGATGTCCTGGAAGCTGCACGCCTCGTAGATGCGGATCGTCTCGTCCTGGACCCTGGCGCTCTGATTGTCGGGCAGGGAAGAGGCGAACTGGTCGAGATGCTCGCAGGCGTCGAGAATGGTCTCGGTCGCGACCGCCGTATGCTCGACGATGGCGTCCAGTTCGTCCGTCGCTTCCGGGATCGGGTTGCCGAACTCGTTGTCGCCCTTCAGGTTGGAGATCTCGGCCCGCGCGGCCGAGACCGTCTCCGCGAGGCAGCTTATCTCCTGGAGGAACGAAAGCCGCAGGTTGTCGATCTCGGTATCCATGGTCCTCATCGTCGACCGGATCAGCTCGAGCAGAGTGTCGACCTCCCCGTCCAGGTTCCGCGCGATCGACTGCGCGAGATGGTCGGCATCCGGTGTCATCTGATCGTGCACGGTCGTCCATCCTTCCGGGGCATCCTCGGGCAGGATATCCGACCCTGATTGTCGAAAGGTTAGCGCGGCGGGATGGATCGTCAGTTCGCGCGGGCTTCCAGCCGGACGGCCATCTTGCTGCCCTTCCGTCCCAGCCGGCCGGTGAATATGCGAGCGTTCGCGCAACGCAGGCTGATCGGCTCGTTGACGCTAGCATTGAGTTCCAGCCGGTCTCCAACCTTGAGCGACATCACGTCGGAGAGCCGCAGGGTCCGCTCGTCGAGGATCGCGTCGAGTTCGACTTCGGTCGCCCACAGCTCCTCCCGGAGGTGGCTCTCCCAGATCGAGTCGCGCCCGAACTTCTCGCCCATGAACTGCTGGATCAGGATCTCCCGGATCGGCTCCAGCGTCGCGTACGGCAGCAGGAGCTCGATCGACCCCGCGCGATCGCCAGCCTCGACCCTGAGACGGACATTCACCGCGGCGCTGCTGACGCTCGAAATGGAGGCTGCCCGCGGGTTCGTCTCGAGCCGCTCGCACTTGAAGGTGACGCTGCACAGCGGCAGGAAGCTGGTCGCCAGGTCGTCGAGGAGCCGGTCGAGGAGCTTCTCGACGAGATTGCGCTCGATGGAGGTGAAGGCCCGCCCCTCGATGCGGACCGGGCCGGCGCGACGACCGCCCAACGAGATGTCGACGATCGAGTAGACCAGCCCTGGTTCGACGACCAGCAGCCCCTGGTTGTCCCACTCGTGGGCACGAAAGACGCCCAGCAGTGCGGGCAGCGGCACCGAATCGAGATAGCTGCCGAACCGGACGGTGCTCACGCTCTCGATGAACAGCTCGACATTGACGCCGAGCAGGTTGCGCAAGGTGCCCGAGCCGAGCCGGGTCAGGCGATCGAGGACGACGTCCAGCATCGGCAGCCGTTCGTAGAGCACCAGGCCGGCGCCGAGGATGCGCTGCATCGCGCTCTGCTCGGTGCTCTGCCCGGAGCCGCCGAACAGGTCGTCGATCTCGTTCTGCGTCATCGCTCGAACCGGCGCGTCGCCGAACTGCGAGTCTGCCGTGTTCCAGCCCAGGTCGTCGGCGCCACTGGTCAAGACTGCGTTCTCCCGCGACGCCGACGAGTGCGGGAATGATAGAGCGAAGAAGGTTGCCGGACAGTGAACAGGCGGGGCTTGGCGCCGGGGCCGCGGTCTTCTATGGACTGCAAGGCCGATCGAGGATCTCACGAATGATCGAGTTCGTCGTGCCGCCTCCCCAGGTGCCCAGCCTCGCTGTCAGCGGCATGTCGGCGCGATTTCCCGTCCGCAGGATCTTCTGCGTCGGCCGCAACTTCGCGGCCCATGCGCGCGAGATGGGGAGCGACCCGGACCGCGAGCCGCCGTTCTTCTTCCTCAAGCCCGCGGACGCCGCGGTGGCGGATCAGGCCGACGTGCCGTATCCGCCGGAGACGAGATCGCTGCACCACGAGATCGAGCTCGTGGTCGCGATCGGACGCGGCGGGATCGACGTCGAAGCGGAGCGGGCGCTCGATCACGTCTTCGGCTACGCGGTCGGCCTCGACCTGACCAGGCGCGATCTGCAGACTGCCGCGCGTGAGCTCGGTCGGCCCTGGGACTGGGCCAAGGGGTTCGACGCCTCGGCTCCGATCGCGCCGATCTGGCCTGTCCCGGTCGTCGGTCATCCGGCGTCGGGCCGGATCTGGCTCGCCGTCGACGGGCAGATCAGACAGGACGCCGATCTGTCGGACATGATCTGGGGTGTCGCCGACATCATCGCCTTCGCCTCGCGATCGATGCGCCTGCGACCGGGAGATCTGATCATGACGGGGACACCCGCCGGCGTGTCGGCGATCGAACGCGGCCAGAACGTGACCGGCGGGATCGATGGACTGGGCGAGATCAGGATTGCGGTGCGCTGAGGAATCTCCGATGGCCCAGGCCGGGACTAGCCGCTGCGGTGCCTTGCCTGGTCTGCGCGCCGGGTCCGGCCATGGCGGGGGCGACAGGGTTGCGTGAGCCTGCGGTCGAGAATGTCGGCATCGCGGCGCTCGGCCGGGAGCTTGCCGCCGGGCCTCTGACGTCGGTCGAACTGGTCCGCGCCTACCTGGCCCGGATCGACGCTATCGACCGCTCCGGCCCGTCGCTGCGAGCGGTCATCGCGCTCGATCCCGACGCCGGCGCGCAAGCGGCGGCAAGCGACCAGCGGCGCCGACGCGGCGCTGCCGTCGGACCGCTCGACGGCGTGCCGATCCTGGTCAAGGACAACGTCGAGGTCGCCGGATCGATGCCGACGACGGCCGGATCGATGGCGCTGGCGAGGAACGTCACGGGCCGCGATGCCCCGCTCGTCGCCAGACTGCGTGCCGCGGGCGCGATCATCCTCGGCAAGACGAACCTGTCCGAATGGGCGAATTTCCGCTCCTCGTCCTCGATCAGCGGCTGGAGCGGGGTGGGCGGCCTGACCCGCAACCCGTTCGCCCTGGATCGGACCGCCTGCGGGTCCTCGTCCGGCAGCGCCGCCGCGGTGGCGGCTTCGCTGGCGGCAGCTTCGGTGGGAACCGAGACCGACGGTTCGATCACCTGCCCCGCGTCGATGACCGGCCTGGTCGGCCTCAAGCCGACGGTGGGCCTGGTGTCGCGCACGCACATCGTGCCGATCTCGCCCTCGCAGGACACCCCCGGGCCCACCCCCCCCACCCCGCCCCCCCCCGCACCCGTTACGCACGACGTCGCCGACGCCGCTCTCCTGCTTGCGGTGATGGCCGGGACCGATCCGTCGGACCCGGCCACGCGAGACGCGGACGCTCACCGGCCCGGGTTCCGGCCCGACCCGCATTCCCTGCGAGGACAACGCATCGGAGTGGCGCGGTTCCTGGCCGGCCACCACGCGGCCACGGATCGGGTGTTCGAGCACGCGCTCGACGTGCTGCGCGACGCGGGCGCGGTCCTCGTCGAGGTGACTGACGGTCCGGACCTCGACGCGATCGGACGCGCCGAGATGACGGTGCTGCTGGCCGAGTTCAAGTCATCCCTGAACGTCTATCTCGCGACCGTTCCCGCCGCGGTGACGTCCCGGCATCTGGCCGACATCATCGCTTTCAACATCGCCCGCCAGGACCGGGAACTCGGCCTGTTCGGACAGGACCTGATGGAAAAGGCCGAGGCGACCGCCGGCCTGGAGGATCCCGCCTACGTGGAAGCGTTGGCAACGGGGAGGCGCCTCGCGGGTCCGGAAGGGATAGATCGTCTGCTGAGGGAGCATCATCTCGCGGCGCTGGTGGGGCCGACCGGCGGTCCGGCCTGGGTCATCGACACCATCGACGGCGATCACGACGGACCGGCTGCCTCCACCATCCCGGCCGTCGCGGGCTACCCGCATCTGACCGTCCCGATGGGCGACGTGGCCGGCCTGCCGGTCGGCATCTCCTTCATCGGCCCGGCCTGGTCCGAACAGCGCCTGCTCGAGTTCGGTTACGCCTTCGAGCAGCGCGCGCAGGTCCGCAAGGCGCCGACCTATGCACGGACGGTCGGCACGTCAGGTCTCCTGCTGCCGCTGGATGGAAATCCAGGTCGTGCCCCCTTCGGTGGCGCAGGCAACTAGGCCGGAGACAGCGCAGCACCTTCCGGTCCACCGCAGGCCCCTGGTCTTCCCGCCCGGATCATGGCTATGGATGATGCCGCCGCGCACGACCGGAACGGTCGGCACCGACAAGAAACGGCTTGCATGGGGAAACATCATGGTCCGGACGTCTCGCCTCGCCGCCAGTCTGCTGGCTGTCGCACTCGTCGCCACGTCGCCGGCCCGAGCCGCCGTGATCGTCGGATTGATCACCAAGACCAACGTCAATCCCTTCTTCGTCAAGATGAAGCAGGGCGCCGCGATCGAGGCCAAGCAACAGGGCGTCGAACTCCGCTCCTACGCCGGCCGCTACGACGGCGACACCGAGAGCCAGGTCTCCGCCATCGAGAGCCTGATCTCCGGGGGCGCCAAGGGCTTCATGCTCGTCCCGAGCGACAGCCGCGCCATCGTGCCCGCGGTCCAGAAGGCACGCGCCGCCGGACTGATGGTGGTCACGCTCGACACGCCGCTCGATCCGATCAGCGCCGCCGACGCGACGTTCGCCACCGACAATTTCAAGGCCGGCCAGCTGATCGGCCGATGGGCCAAGGCGACGCTGGGGGCGAAGGCGGCCGACGCGAAGATCGCCATGCTCGACCTGACCGTGAGCCCGGTCACGGTCGACTATCTGCGCGACCACGGGTTCCTCGACGGCTTCGGCATCAGCTACTCGGACCTGACAAAGAACGGCAGCGAGAGCGACAAGCGGATCGTCGGGCACGACGTCACCCAGGGGGCCGAAGAGGGTGGCCAGAAGGCGATGGAGAACCTCCTGCAGAAGGCGCCCGCGATCAATCTCGTCTACACCATCAACGAACCGGCGGCGGCGGGCGCCTACCAGGCGCGCAAGGCGGGCGGCGCCCAGGGAAAGGTCAACATCGTCTCGATCGACGGCGGGTGTCCGGGCGTGCGCAACGTCAAGCGCGGGATCATCGGCGCGACCTCGATGCAGTTCCCGCTGCTGATGGCCGAGCGCGGCACGCAGGCGATCGCCGACTTCGCCAAGACCGGCCAGAAGCCGAAGATGCCCGCCGCCGGCTTCGTCGACACCGGCGAGGTCCTGGTCACCGATCACCCCGTCGCCGGCCTGCCGTCGATCACCAGCACGGAGGCGCTGAAGCGTTGCTGGGGGTAGACGGCGATATGGCCTGACCGACATGCAGGACCCCGGCGCGTCGGTCCCGACCGCTGACGAGGCGCACGCGGTCATCGATTTCGGCCGCACCACGACGCTGACCCGCCTGCACCACGTCCTGCACGGCAATCCGACGATCATCCCGGCCTTCGTGCTGGTGCTCAGCGTGCTGCTGTTCAGCGCCGTCGTCGGCGGCCGATTCTTCGCCCCCTTCAACCTGTCGCTCGTCCTGCAGCAGGTCACGATCATCGGCACCGTCGGCATCGCCCAGACGCTGATCGTCTTCACCGCCGGCATCGACCTCTCGGTCGGCGCGATCATGGTTCTGGCCTCCGTCGTCATGGGCCGCCTCGCGGTCGATTACGGTCTGCCGGTGGCAGCCGCGTTCCCGATCGGCCTGGTGGTGGGAACCGCCGCGGGAGCGATCAACGGCGCGCTGATCACCCTGCTCCGGACGCCGCCGTTCATCGCCACGTTGGGGACATGGAGCATCTACTTCGCGCTGGTGCTCTGGTATTCGCACAGCGAAACGATCCGCGCGGGCGACATCGAGGATCAGGCGCCGTTCCTGCAATGGACCGGCAACGCGATCAGCATCGCCGGCGCCCAGGTCACCTACGGCTCGATCCTGATGATCCTGATGACGCTCGGCGCCTGGTATCTGCTGAACTGGACGTCGTTCGGCACCCACATCAAGGCGACCGGCGACGATCCGGGCGCCGCACGCCTGGCCGGCATCCGCACCACCCGGACGCTGCTCGGCGTCTATTCGCTGGCTGGCTTCATCTGCGCCGTCGCGGGCTGGGTGCTGATCGGCCGCACCGGGGCGGTCAGCCCGCAATCCGGCTACACCTCCAATCTCGACAGCATCACCGCGGTCGTGATCGGCGGCACCAGCCTGTTCGGCGGCCGCGGCTCGATCTGGGGCACGCTGCTCGGCGCGCTCATCGTCGGCGTGTTCCGCAACGGCCTCGACCTCGCCGGCGTCGACGTGCTCTGGCAGGAATTCACCGTGGGCCTGCTGATCATCATCGCCGTCGCCACCGACCAGTGGATCAGGCAGGCCTCGGCATGAGCACGCCCGTTCCCGTGATGCAGGCGCGCGGCTTGGTCAAGCGATTCGGCCGCGTCACGGCGCTCGACCACGCCGACTTCGACCTGCTGCCCGGCGAGATCCTCGCGGTGATCGGCGACAACGGCGCCGGCAAGTCCTCGCTGATCAAGGCGCTGGCCGGGGCGCTGCTGCCGGACGAGGGCGAGATCAGGATGGGTGGCGAGATCGTCACCTTCCGCTCGCCGCTCGAGGCGCGCGACGCCGGGATCGAGACCGTGTTCCAGAATCTCGCGGTCTCTCCGGCCTTGAGCGTCGCCGACAATCTGTTCCTCGGCCGCGAGATCAGGCGGCGCGACCCGCTCGGGCGGCTGCTCGGATGCCTGGACCGGGCCGAGATGCAGCGCCAGGCGCGCCGGCATCTGTCCTCGCTTGGCCTGCTCACGATCCAGAACATCAACCAGGCGGTGGAGACGTTGTCGGGCGGCCAGCGGCAGGGCGTCGCGGTCGCGCGGGCGGCCGCCTTCGCCAGCCGCATGATCATCATGGACGAGCCGACCGCCGCACTCGGGGTCAAGGAGAGCCGACGGGTGCTCGACCTGATCGGCGAGGTGAGGCGCAAGGGAATTCCGATCGTGCTGATCAGCCACAACATGCCGCACGTCTTCGAGGTCGCCGACCGCATCCACATCATGCGGCTGGGGCGTCGGGCGACCGTGATCCGCCCGGCCGACTTCTCGATGTCCGACGCGGTGGCGATCATGACCGGCGCGATGGCGCCACCGGGCGCGGCGGCCGCCTGAACGACCGCGCTCTAGCCCGCGACGCCGTCGAGAGCGGCGCGCGCGCCTATTTCGCCGCAAGGCGGGAACGCATCGAGCGGTTCGTCGATCGCCATTTCTCGCTCCTCGGTGCCCTGAGGTTGCATCGCGCGGCAGTGGGCTGGGATATCGCCAGGGCGCCGCTCAATCTCTCGCTCGCCCTGCCGCAGCTCGTCCTGCATCTGCTGGCCGGCATCGCCGGCCGGCTGGGCGCCAGGCGACTGGCGAGAACGCTCGACCGGCCGATCCTGCTGCCGACGTCGGTGTCGCGCGAGATCGAGTGGCTGATCATCACCGAGCTGTTCGAGCTGCCGTTCGCGCAAGGCCGTCGCGAGACCCGCCGCGACGCGCTCTCGGAGGCGATCCTGGCCGAGCCAGCCGTGGAGCGACGGGTCGGTCACGGCGACGATCCCGCACTGCGCGAGCGCCTCGCCCGCTCCATGGCCGCCTACGGCGCCACGCGCGTCGCCGCCGCCGAGATCACGACCGGTTTCGTCAGCCTCGGCGCGGGCGCGCTCGCGCTCAACAAGATCACGCCGGGCGCCGCGTCGCTCGGGCCGGCGCTCGCCGCGCTCATCGCGCAGCAGACCGCGGTCGCCGCGTTTCCGCTGGGCGGATGGCTCGGCGGCATCTGGTACGGCCTGTTCCCCGTGGCGCCCACGCTCGGCCTGGTGGCGACGACCACAATCTCGCTAGTGATCGGACTGGCGATCTTCGCGGCTTTCGCCGGCATCGTGTTCGATCCGGTCCAGCGCGCGCTGGGGCTGCACGGCGCGCGGCTGCGGCGGATGGTCGACGCGCTCGAGCGTGGCTTCTTCGATCCCGCCTCGTCGGGCTTCGTCGTGCACGACCACTACGTCGCGCGGCTGCTCGACGTCTTCGACCTCATGGGCGCCGCGTCCCGGCTTTGACGATCCGCCGTTCTTGGGCGCGAGAACGCGCGACCTCCTTGGAGCCGTCGGCCTCGGTCACTCCATGAACCGGCAGGCGCCGATCGCGTTGGCACCCAACCCAGGAGTTCACGCGATGAAGGCAGTCGTCTGGCACGGCATCGGCGACATACGTCTCGACGACGTGCCCGACCCTGTGCTCCAGCTTCCGACCGACGCGATCGTCCGGCTGACCAGCTCGGCCATCTGCGGCACCGACCTGCATTTCGTCCGCGGCACGGTCTCGGGAATGAAGCCCGGCACCATCCTCGGCCACGAGGGCGTCGGCGTCGTCGAGGCGCTTGGCGAGGACGTGCGCAACTTCGACGTCGGCGACCGGGTGGTGATCTGCTCGACGATCTCGTGCGGCCGGTGCGGCTATTGCCGGGCCGGCTACACCGCGCAATGCGACAACGCCAACCCTGGTGGACCCTCGGCGGGAACCGCGTTCTTCGGCGGCCCGGAGGCAGCGGGTGCGATCAACGGATTGCAGGCCGAGAAGGCGCGCATCCCCTTCGCCTACAGCACGATGGTCAAGTTGCCGGAGCAGGTTTCCGACGAGCAGGCGATCCTGATCTCCGACATCTTCCCTACCGCCTGGTATGGGGCGGAGCTCGCCAAGGTCGGCGAGGGCGACATCGTCGTCGTGTTCGGTTGCGGTCCGGTCGGGCAATTCACGATCGCGAGCTGCCGGCTGAAGAATGCGGGACGGATCATCGCGGTCGACCAGCACCCGGACCGCCTCGCGATGGCACGCCGGCAGGGCGCAGAGACGATCGATTTCGGCCGCGAGGATCCGGTCGCCGCGATCAAGCGTCTGACCGGCGATGGCGCCGACCGCGCGATCGACGCGGTCGGGGTGGACGCGCAACATGCGCATGACGGCCCGGCGGTTGGAAGTGCGAAGGAGAACGCGGCGGCCTTCGAGGCGGAACGGCAGCGCGTCGCGCCGGAACGAAACGCCCGCGACGGGAACTGGGTGCCGGGCGATGCACCGAGCCAGGTCTCGCGCTGGGCGGTCGAAGCGTTGGCCAAGGCGGGCACGCTGTCGATCATCGGCGTCTACCCGCCGGCCGCGAGCGACTTCCCGATCGGGCAGGCGATGAACAAGAATCTCACGATCAGCATGGGAAACTGCAACCACCGAACCTACGTGCCGCACCTCGTCGACCTGGTCAGAATGGGCGGTATCGATCCGACGGAGATCATCTCAGAGACCGAGCCGGTCGGCTCCGCGATCGAGGCCTACGAGGCATTCGATAAACGCGAGCCCGGCTGGCTGAAGGTCCAGCTCCTGCCCACTTCAGTGACCTGAGCGCTTCGACCGCGCAAATCCCTATCTGATCAGAACCGCAACAGGCAGATCCTCGAAGATCGATCTCAGGTCATTCGGCATCCGTTCGCGACCGCTGAGCAGGTCGCGCCAGCGGTCTTCGGCCAGGGCTACGGTGCCGCTCCACGCGTTGCCGGCGGCACGCGACAGAGGGAACCGGGCGACGAACACACCCAGGGATTGGGCGCCGCGATCGCGCCTGAAGGCGATGACCTGATCAGCCTGATCGCCATCGATGCTGATCGCCTCGTAACCGCCCTCGGCGAACAGTGTCGGATGCCGCGCGCGCGCATCGAGCAAGAGCCGCGTGAGCGCCAGCTTGATCGCGCCATCCTGCCAGTTGGCGTAGGAGCGACGAAGAGCGCCGGCGCGGTCGGCCTCGAGATCGCGCTCGATCTGCTCAAGCAGGACGCTGCGCTGCCGGTAGTCGACCGGCCGCCTGTTGTCGGGGTCCATCAGGCTCAGATCCCACAACTCGCAGCCCTGATAGATGTCGGGCATCCCGGGAAGGGTGAGTTTGAGAACAAGCTGAGCAAGGCTGTTGTCGACGCCCAGCCTGGCGATCCGTTGCGCGAACGGGAGGAACGCCGACAGGAAGGCCGGCCGCGCGGGATCGAGCGCGTCGGCAGCGAACTTCTGCAGTGCTTCCTCGTAGGCCTCGTTCGGGGCCGACCAGTTCGAGTTGAGCTTGGCTTCGCGCATCGACTTCTCGAGCGCCCCGGCGATCCGCTTCGCGTAGGCGGCAAGTCGTTCCCTGCCCTCGTCGGTCTCGGTGGCGCCCGCGTCGAGCAATTCGACGGGCCACGAGCCGATCAGGAGCTGGTAGAGCAGATATTCGTCGTTGCGATCAGGCGGCGCAGTGCCCTCGACATCGCCGCGCCGAGCGCGGACGAGCCGGCTCCAGGCCTGGACCTGCCGGCTCCACTCGTCCGGCATCGAGGAGAGCACGGCGAGCCGGGCGCGCATGTCCTCGCCACGCTTGGTGTCGTGAGTCGAGGTGCCGAGCATCGCGTTCGGCCATCGCCGGGCGCGCTGGGCGTTCGACCTGTGGAAAGAGGCGAGCGGGACGCCGAAATGCTCGGGTTCGCCGCCCACCTCGTTGAGCGCCACGAAGCGGTTGTAACGATAGAAGGCGGTATCCTCGAGACCCTTCGCCATCACCGGGCCGCTATATTGCTGCAGCTTCATCGCCAGGCGAAGGACCGCGTGGCGCGAGAAGCCGCTGCGCGGCTCGGACACCAGATCCCCGGACAGCAGGCTGGCGAGGAAATCGAAGACGCTCGGCGGGATCTCCGGCTCCAGCTTGCGAGCGGTCGCGATCGCCCAGTCCAGATCACGGCGGTCGGTCTCGGACGGGGCGTCCTCCCGGTCGACGTAAGTCCGGTAGACGGGGAAGCAGCCGACGATCTGCCGGATCGCACGCTGCAGGATGTTGCGCGTGAAGTCCGCCGTCCGCGGATTCTGCCGGGCGACGCGGCCGGCGTCGCGGCCGAGCACGTTGAGTTCGCTCGCCATCTCGTTGTCCATGATCCGCAGCTTGCAGAGGTGGACGATCTGACGGAACGAGGTGGCGTCGTTCGTGAACGATGCATAGACCTGCGAGAAGTCGTCCTCGCCGGCCGGATCGACGAGCACGCCGAGGACCAGGTTCGTGAAGTCGTAGCCTGTCGTGCCCTCGACGGGCCAATCGTCGCGCAGTGTCTCGTGCCTGGCCAGGATCTTCTCGACCACGAGATAGAATGGTCGCTCGACCAGGCCACGCAGGCGGTCGAGATATTCTTTCGGGTCGAGCAGCCCGTCCACATGATCGATCCGCAATCCGTCGATGGTGCCGGCCTCCAGCATGGCGCGGATCCGGCTGTGCGCACCCTCGAACACCGCCGGCAGCTCCATCCGGATGCCGGCGAGATCGTTGATGTTGAAGAATCGGCGGTAATTGATGTCGTCGCCGGCGACGAGGAAGCTGGCCACTCGCCAGTACTGGTCCTCGATCAGGGTGTCGAGCGCTCGCCAGTCTTCGTTGAGCCGTGCGACCTCGGTCGCCAGCGCATCGGCCGCGGCCGCCTCGGTGCGGACGATTTCGGCGAGCTCGGCCTTCAAGGTCGCGGCCCGGGTGGCGATCTGCGGACGCCAGGACGGCAGGTCGGCGAAGGCGTCGCCGATGCGTTCCAGCGAGCCATCGGCGCTGCCGAGGATGCGCGCGTAATGCAGGGGGCAGATCGGCAGCTTGTGAGTGTCGTAGGCCCAGACGGCGAACTCGCCGGTCGCGTGATCGAACTTCAAGGCGAGGCGACCGGCCTGGAGTTCGATCCCGTACTGGTCGCCAAGGAACGGCACCAGCAGCTTGTCGCGGAGGTAACGACGATCCGGATCCCAGTCGATATCGAACCAGCCCGCACTTTCCGACATCGGACCCCACTCCAGCACGTCGAGCCAGCGCGCGTTGTCCGAGCCGCCGACCCCCATGTGGTTGGGAACGAAGTCGAGGATCTGATTGAGGCCGGCGGCGCGGAACGCGTCGCACATCGCGTCGAAGTCGGCCTCGGTGCCGAGTTCCGGATTGAGGGCGTCATGGTCGGTGATGTCGTAGCCATGCGTGCTGCCCGGACGCGCCTTGAGGTAGGGCGAGGCATAGACGTGGCTGACGCCGAGCGCGCCGAGATAGGGCGCGATCGCCATCGCGTCCCGGAAACCGAATTCCTTGCGGAACTGCAGCCTGTAGGTGGCGCGCGGCATGATCATGCCCGCGACCTCGACCAGCGCACGGCCCAGGGTCCGAGCCGGTCCGTGACCAGGCCCTCGGTGTGGAAGACGTCCTCGTCCGGCATCAGCGGCGGGATGTCGATCTCGCCGGGAGAGAGATTGGCCACCAGCAGAAGCCTGCCGGCATCGCCGGCATCCCATTCGACCCGGATCGCCCGATCGCCAAGCACGTCATGCCGGCCGCCGCGCATGATGTGGGCGAGCAACGGCTCGATGTGGCGGCGCCGTTTGGCGAGGATTTCGGTGGTGGCGGCGAGCCGTTCGCCGTCGATCTCGTCCCAGAGCAGCTTTGCGCTCCGGAACGTCGAGTAGGCGAGCGGGTCGGGGATCCGGTCACGCTGCGCCGGATCGGCGAACTCCGGAAACCGCTTGAATTCGTCGCGACGTCCCTGGCGAACCGCGTCGGCCAGATCGCCCTCGAAGTCGCAGAAGAAGGGGAACGGAGTGGTCGCTCCCCATTCCTCGCCCATGAACAGCATCGGAACCTGCGGCAGCAACAGGACGATCGCGGCGACCGCGCGCAGGCGCTCCGGAGCGACGCTCGCGGCCAACCGATCACCGAATGCACGGTTGCCGATCTGGTCGTGGTTCTGGGAGAATGCGACGAAGCATCCGGGCGGCAACGCATTGCTCGCCTCGCCGCGGGTCTCCCCACGGTATTCCATCATCTCGCCCTGGAACGCAAATCCCTCGGCGAGCGCCCGCGCCAGCAGGTCGGTTCGCCCGGCATATTCCTTGTAGTAGCCTGCGTCCTCGCCGGTCACCGCGACATGCAGGACATGGTGAACGTCGTCGTTCCACTGCGCGGTGAACCCGTCCGGCTTCAGGCGACTTGCCGCGTTCTCCTCGTTCTCGAGGACGAGGTGGGTCGGACGATCGCCGCGCATCGCGCGGACCGACCGTGCGAGCTCGTCGAGCAGATGCTCCTCGCTGTCGTCCATGATCGCGTGCACGGCATCGAGCCGGAGCCCGTCGAGATCATACTCCTCGAGCCAGTAGAGCGCGTTGTGGATGATGAAATCCCGGACGGGGCGCGAATGCTCGCCGTCGTAGTTGATGCCCGCACCCCACGGCGTCTTATGCCGGTCGGTGAAGAAGGATGGGGCATACACGGGCAGGAAGTTTCCGTCGGGTCCGAAATGATTATAGACCACGTCGAGCAGCACCATGATGTTTCGCGCGTGCGCCTCGCGGACGAAGGACTTGAAGTCCTCCGGACGGCCGTAGCTCGAGTCGGCTGCGTAGGGCAGAACACCGTCATAGCCCCAGTTGCGCCCGCCCGGGAAATCGGACACCGGCATGATCTCGACCGCGGTCACGCCGAGCGCCTGAAGATGGTCGAGCCTGGCCGAAGCGGCGGCGAACGTGCCCTCGTCGGTGAAGGCGCCGACATGCATTTCGTAGATGACGGCCTCCGACCAGGGCCGGCCGGCGAATTCGCCGGACCATGTGAAGCCCGTGGGGTCGATCACCTCGCTCGGACCATACACGTCGCGCGGCTGGTATCGGCTGGCCGGGTCAGGTACTCGCATGCCGTCCGGCAGCACGAACTGGTAGAGGGTCCCGGTCCCGGCCGCGTCCGTCGAAAGCGAGTGCCAACCTTCCTCGCCGCGCTCGAGCGGCAGGGTCGGGCCTCCTTCTATGGCGACCTCGATCCGCTCGCAGCCCGGCGCCCAGAGCCGAAACCTGATGCGCCCGTCAGGGCCCATCTCGGCACCGTGCGGCATCATGTGCCGTCTCGCCGCGGGCGTCATCGCGCTTTCGCCGATCCGCCTTGGGAGAACAGCAGCACCGACCTCCCGGTCGCGAGATACGCGCGACCGGCTTCGAACGCCTCGTTCCCGTCGTTCTCGAGATTCGTGTCGAGGAGGCGCGTCCACGCGCCCTCGCCCGGAAGCGTGAACTCCACGCCGTCCTGCCAGCCGTTGATCACCAGCAGCAACGTGGCGTCGTTGCCCGGCACGGCGAGCCCGGTCGGGGGCCGCGCTCCGTCGAGCAGCACCCCGACGCCGCGCGTGTGCGTAGCGACCCCCTGCTCGACGCTCAACGGCGCGCCGGCCGCCGATAGCCATTGCACCTCCTTGTCGAGAAACCGCCCGCGCGCGAGCATCGCGTGCTCGGAACGCAGCTTTGTCAGCCGCGCGACGAAGGATTGCAGGGCATGACCCTTCTCGCCGATGTTCCAGTCGACCCAACTGATGTCGCTGTCCTGGCAATAGGCGTTGTTGTTGCCGCCCTGGGTCCGCGCGAACTCGTCGCCGGCCAGGATCATCGGCGTGCCCTGGCTCAGAAGCAGGGTCGCGAACATGTTCCGCAGCTGCCGCGAGCGCAGCGCATTGATCGTCTCGTCGTCGGTCGGGCCTTCCGCGCCGCAGTTCCAGGAGCGGTTGTCGGGACTGCCGTCGTTTCCGTCCTCGCCGTTGGCCTCGTTGTGCTTTTCATTGAAGCTGACGACATCGTTGAGCGTGAAACCGTCGTGGGCGGTCAGGAAGTTCACCGACGCCCAGGGTCGCCTGCCATGATGGGCGAACTTGTCCGGCGAGCCGAGCAGCTTCGGTGCGAGCGCTTCGGGACCGGCCTCGCCGCGCCAGAAATCGCGCACGGTGTCGCGGTAGGTGTCGTTCCATTCGGCCCAGCCGGGCGGGAAGCCGCCGACCTGGTAGCCGCCCGGCCCGCAATCCCAGGGCTCGGCGACCAGCTTGACCGTCTGCAGCAGCGGGTCCTGCATGCAGGCCTTGAGGAAGCCGCTTCGATCGTCGAAACCGTTGGGCTCGCGTGCGAGAATGGTGCCAAGATCAAAACGGAACCCGTCGACATGCATCTCGGCGACCCAGTAGCGGAGACTGTCGGTGACCATCTGCAGCACGCGCGGATGACTGACGTTCAGCGTGTTCCCGGTTCCGGTGTCGTTGATGTAGTATCGCTTCTCGTTCGGCATCAGTCGGTAGTAGCTGGCGTTGTCGATGCCCTTGAACGATAGCGTCGCACCCTGCTCGTTGCCCTCGGCGGTGTGGTTGTAGACCACGTCGAGGATGACTTCGAGACCCGCGTCATGAAAACGCGCGACCATCTC
Source organism: uncultured Acetobacteraceae bacterium (assembly GCA_964247395.1). Taxonomy (GTDB): domain Bacteria; phylum Pseudomonadota; class Alphaproteobacteria; order Acetobacterales; family Acetobacteraceae; genus CAXTPV01. The sequence goes on along the minus strand of CAXTUK010000005.1, from coordinate 7,870 downwards.
CTTGAACTCGCGCAACGAGTCGATCGGGTCGGCAGCATAGCGGGGATCGGGCGCGAAGAAGCCGATCGTGTTGTAGCCCCAATAGTTTCGCAAACCCTTGTCCAGCAACGGACCGTCGTCGACGAAGGTGTGGATCGGCAGCAATTCGATCGAGGTGACGCCGAGCGCACGCATGTGATCAAGCACCGGCTTGGAGGCCAGCCCGCGATAGAAGCCCCGGTCCGCCTCGGCCACGCCTGGATGCTTCTGCGTGAAACCCTTGACGTGGGTCTCGTAGAAGATCGTCCGCTCCCAGGGAGTCTGGACCCTGTCGCGGGTCCCGGTCCAGTCGAAGCCGGGATCGACGACGACGCTCTTCGGCATGAACGGAGCGCTGTCGCGCTCGTCGAAGCTGAGGTCCCGGCGTTCGTCGCCGATCTTGTAGCCGAAGCAGGCATTGTCCCATGTCAGCCGGCCGGCGTGCGCGCGGGCATACGGGTCGAGCAGCAGCTTGTTGGGATTGAAGCGATGCCCCTCCTCCGGCGCGTAGGGCCCGTGCACGCGGTAGCCGTATTGCTGGCCGGGTCCGATGCCCCCGACATGGCCGTGGAAGATCTCGTCGGTATATTCGGGCAGGCGAATGCGGTCGGTCTCGCGCTTGCCGGAGTTGTCGAACAGGCAGAGATCGACGGCGGTGGCGTTGGCCGAGAACAGCGCGAAGTTGGCTCCGTCTCCGTCCCATGTGGCGCCGCGCAGCAACGGGCGTCCTTCGCGAAGAGGATGGCTGGTCTGGCCTGGCATATGTCGGGGTCTCGCTGTCGGCGCGCGGAGGATCCCGCGCCGCAGCACAACAAATCCCGGGCGGCCCGGTTCCGGCACCGTCGATTGACCAGCCGGTCAGCTTGCCGGTAGTTGTCCGCGCGTGAAGTGTCGAGAAGAGCCTGCCATGTCACGTCTGTCCCTTCCGCTTCTCGTCATGGCCGCCGTCGGCATAGGCATGGACGCAAGCGCGCAGGCGCCGGGCGGCAAGCCGCCGGCTGTCGGGGTCGAGCAGGTGCATCGGGCGTCGGTCGTCCAGACGAGCGAGTATATCGGCCGGATCCAGGCGATCGACAGCGTCGCGCTGCTCGCCCGCGTTACCGGCTTCCTCGAACAGCGTTTGTTCACCGAGGGGTCAGAGGTCACCAAGGGCCAGTTGCTCTATGTCATCGAGCAGCCGCCGTTCCAGGCGACCGTGGAGGCGAACCAGGGAACGCTGGCGCAGGCGGAGGCGAATGCCGCCTTCGCGGGTGCGCAGTTCGAGCGGCAGAAGAACCTGCTGAGCACGCCGGCTGGACAACGCTCGAACTACGACCAGACCCTGGCAACACAGCGAGCCGACGCTGCCGCCGTGCTGAGCGCGGAAGCCAACCTCAAGACCGCTCAGATCAATCTCGGCTACACCGAGGTGCGCGCGCCCATCGACGGGCGGATCACCGCGACCGCCGTCAACGAGGGCAACGTGGTCAGCCCGGGCAGCGGCACGCTGGCGACGATCGTCAGCCAGGACCCGATGTATGTCGTCTTCCCCGTCGCCGAGCGGGACGCCGCGATGCTGGAGACGCGCTATGCGCACGCGGGCGGGCTCGCGGCCGCGAAGATCCGGGTGCGCCTGAGCACCGGCCATGTGCTCGCCCAGACGGGCCGTCTCGACTACGTCTCGCCCACGGTGTCGAACACCACCGACACGATCACGCTGCGCGCCACCATCGCCAACCCCAGGCAGGCGGGCACCGGAAGCGGACAGACCGGCGACCGCGAGCTCGTGAGCGGCCAGTTCATCACCGCGCTGGTCGACGCGCCGCAGCCGATCTCGCTGATCACGGTCCCGCAGTCGGCGGTGCTGGACGACCAGCAGGGCAGCTACGTGTTCACCGTCGGCGCGGACGACGTCGCGCATCGGACCAACATCCATACCGGCGAACAGACAGGGACCAGCATCTCGGTGCTGAGCGGCCTCGACGATGGCGCGACGGTCGTGATCGAAGGGCTGCAGCGGGTCCGCGACGGCCACAAGGTCGCGCCCGGCGCCCCCAACGCCTCGCCGATCGCCGGCCAGACCGGCGCCCAGAGCGGGTCGCAGACAGGCAAGCCGGCCGGACAGGACCAGAGCGGCAAGATCGGCACCACCACCCAGGGCGGCAACGGCGGGACCAGGTAGCGACCGGATGATCTCCAGCACTTTCATCGATCGGCCGCGGCTCGCGGCCGTGATCGCCATCGTCATCACGCTGGCGGGCCTGGTCGGGCTGTCGCGCATCCCGGTGGCGCAGTTTCCCGACATCGTGCCGCCGCAGGTCTCGGTGCAGGCAACCTATCCAGGCGCCTCGGCGGACGTCGTAGAAAGCTCGGTGGCGCAGCCGATCGAAGCGCAGGTCGTCGGCGTCGACAAGATGATCTACATGCGCTCGGCGAGCGGCAACGACGGCTCGTACAACCTCCAGGTCTCGTTCCTGCTCGGCACCAACCCGGACATCAACACCGTCAACGTTCTCAACCGGGTGCAGACCGCGACGCCCGAACTGCCTGCCGAGGTCCAGAGCGAAGGCACGACGGTCCAGAAGAAGTCATCGGCGATTCTCGAGTTCGTCAACTTCTATGCTCCAGACAACAAGTTCGACGTCCTGTTCATCGCCAACTACATGACGATCAACGTCATCGACGAGATCAGCCGGATCACCGGCGTCGGCCAGGCGAGCCTGCTGTCGCGGCAGAAATACTCGATGCGGGTGTGGTTCGACATCAACCGGCTGAACAATCTCGGCTTGGCGCCGTCCGACATCACCAGCGCGATCTCCGCGCAGAGCACGGTGGCGGCGATCGGGCGCGTCGGCGCACGCCCGATCAGCAACCAGCAGCAATATCAGCTCAACGTGCAGACGACGGGTCGGCTGACCTCGACAAAGCAGTTCGCCAATATCGTGCTGCGGGCCAACCCGGACGGGTCGGTGCTGCGGATCGGCGACGTGGCGCATGTGGAGCTCGGTGCGCAGAACCTCGACAGCGAAGCCAGGCTCGACAACGCGGCCTCGGTGCCGCTCGCGATCTATCTGGCGCCGGGGGCGAACGCGCTCGACACGGCGACCGCGGTCAATCACAAGCTCGCCCAGCTCGCGGCGCGGTTCCCGAAGGGTCTCACCTACAACGTCACCTACGACAGCACGACGTTCGTCAGCGACACCGTGCACGAAGTGATCATCACTCTGCTCGAGGCGTTCGTCCTCGTGGTGATCGTGGTGTTCCTGTTCCTCGGCAGCATCCGCGCGACCATCATCCCGACGATCGCGGTGCCGGTGAGCCTGGTCGGCGCGTTCGGGATCATGACCGCGCTCGGCTTCACCGCCAACACCGTCTCGCTGCTCGCACTCGTGGTCGCGATCGGGCTCGTCGTCGACGACGCGATCGTGGTGGTCGAGAATGTCGAGCGGGTGATGGAAGAGAATCCCGAGATGCCGCCCAAGGATGCGGCGAAGCTCGCGATGACCCAGATTACCGCGCCGATCATCGCGATCACCCTGGTGCTGCTGTCGGTCTTCATCCCGATCGCCTTCATCCCCGGCCTGTCCGGACAACTGTTCCGGCAGTTCGCGGTGACGATCAGCTCGGCGATGGTGATCTCGGCGCTGAACGCCCTGACGCTGTCGCCGGCGCTGTGCGGGGTGTTCCTGCGCCACGGCGGCCCTCGACGGGGGATCATGGGCCGCGTGCTGCGCGGCATCGACAAGACACGCAACGGCTATGCGTCGGTGGTGCGGCGCCTACTGCGCGTCAGCATCCTGGGTTTCCTGCTGATCGTCGTCGTCGCATTCGGCGCGTTCGGCCTGGTGCAGCGTCTACCCACGGGCTTCCTGCCGGAGGAGGATCAGGGCGGATTCTTCGTGCTGGTCTCGCTGCCGGACGGCGCGTCGGTGCCACGCACCGCGGCGACGATCGAGCAGGTCTCGCACATGATTGCGCCGCTGCCCGGCGTGCAGCACGTATTCCAGGTGATCGGCTACTCGATCATCGATACCGTGCAGGAGCCGAATGTCGGATTCCTGTTCGTCAAGCTCAAGCCGTTCGCGGACCGGACGACGGCCGCCTCGTCGGCTCAGGGGCTGATCGGACGCATCTTCGGCCTCGGCCAGCAGGTGCGCACCGCGACCGTGTTCCCGTTCAACCTGCCGCCGATCATCGGCCTGTCGTCGACCGGCGGGTTCGAATACGAGCTCGAAGGTCTGGAAGGCCAGAGCTACAATGACATGAACGGGGTCATGCAGGGACTGATCGCCAGCGCCAACGGCGATCCGCACCTCGCGCGCGTGTTCTCGACCTTCACCAACGGCAACCCGTCGCTGTTCCTCGACATCGACCGGGCCAAGGCGCAGTCGCTCGGCATCAACATCAACGACATCTTCACCACGCTCGGCGACACGCTCGGCGGCACCTACGTCAACGATTTCAATCTCTATGGCCGCGTCTGGCAGGTCAACGTGCAGGGCGAGGAGGGTGACCGGTCGGCGATCAACGATCTATGGCGGATCTATGTGCGCAACAGCAGCGGCGGCACCGTCCCGCTGCGCTCGATCGCGACGCTCAAGATCGTCACCGGCCCGCAGGTGGTCACCCGCTACAACAACTACCGCGCGATCACCATTCAGGGGAGCCCCGCGCCCGGCCAGTCGTCGGGCACGTCGATCGCCGCGATGGCGGACGTGTCGCACCGCACGCTGCCGCCCGGCTACGCCTACGAGTGGACCGGCACCGCATTCCAGGAGCAGCAGGCAGCGGGACAGACCGGCGCGATCCTGTTCATGTCGATCCTGTTCGCCTTCCTGTTCCTGGTGGGACTCTACGAGAGCTGGGTGATCCCGATCCCGGTGCTGCTGTCGGTCGCGGTCGGCGTGCTCGGCTCGTTCATCGGCATCACGCTCGCGGGCCTGTCGCTCGACCTCTACGCCCAGATCGGACTGGTGGTGCTGATCGCGCTCGCGGCCAAGAACGGCATCCTGATCGTCGAGTTCGCCAAGGACCGGCGCGAGGAGGGTGCGAGCATCGTCGACGCCGCGATCCAGGGCGCGCAGATGCGGTTCCGCGCGGTGATGATGACGTCGGTCGCCTTCATCCTGGGCCTGCTGCCGCTGGTGTTCGCCCAGGGAGCGGCCGCGGTCAGCCGGCGCGACGTCGGCACGCCGGTGTTCGCCGGGATGATCGCGGCGTCCGCCGTCGGCATCTTCGTCATCCCGATGCTGTACGTGACGTTCCAGACGATGCGCGAGCGCACGCATGCGATGTTCCGCCGCAAGGGGCCGTCCACGCCGCCTGCCGGTCACCGATAGTCGGACCTCGGTCGCGAGCGCGGCCTTGATCGCCGAGCCGCGGCGCAACCGGTCGGGCACGTGACGCCCGCTTCGCAGCATCAGGATGCGGCGCGTAGTCTCGGGCCGCTCGAGGCGGGAAGCGCCGCCCGGATGCGGTCGAGCCGCTCGCCGCCGAACACCATCTCCACGCACGGCCTGCCGACGGGGGTCTCGCAGCCCGACAGGCCGGGCTGGAGGACGACGATCGGCGCATTGGCGAACATGCCCCGATTGCCGGTGTCGAGATAGGTCTCCGCAGGCGCTCCCTCGGCGAGCAGCACCGCATGGCCGGCAACCTCGACGTGAAAATATTCGACAGTGTCGACGTCCTCACGGTCGATCGTGCCGCCGTTGACCAGCAGGCCGGCCGGCACCAGCACGCCATCGAGCAGCACGGCATGATCGGGGCTGACGCGAAGCGCGCGATGCGGCACCTGGCCATCCAGCGCTCCGGGCTGGATCCGGATCGGCGCAACCGTCTCCGGCCTGGGATGTCGAGCGAGGTGAACCCGCCGGCGTCCGATCCAGGTGATGGCTGCCTCCCCGCCGCCGGCGAGCACGAGACGATTCCCCGCCTCCAGATCCTCGACGGCAATGTCGCCGGTGGTCGTGCGGATCAACGTCCCCCGTGCGAAGCATGGCGGTCCGTCCAGCGGGTTGGTCCGGAAGACGACCGGGTTTCCCCCGGTCACGGTGTCGATGGTGGTCTTGAGCTGCTGGAGTTCGGCGTCGAGTGCGGGATTCCCGCTCTCCATGGCGATCGCCATGTCGAGAACCGGATCGGCCGCGGTGATGCCCCCGACCGGCGCGTCGAGCACCGTCCAGAGATTCCCGGCGTCATCGGTCATCTGGAACCCGTTCGCACCCTGCGCGCCGACGCTCGCGATCGACACCGTCGCAGGATTGCCGGACGCATCGGTGAAGCCGAGCGTCGGCGCCCCTGCCGTTCCACCGATGGTGACGGTGGAACTCGATTGGGACGCCAAGCCGTAGGCGAAATCGAGATCGGCATAGCCGGCATCGTCGATCTGGGTGACGACGCTGGGCGGCAGGATGGTGGCGAGAGACGCCGTCTTGTAGACGGCGGCGCCGTCGAGGATCGTGCCAGGTCCGGTGTAGGGCATGCGCGAACTCCTTGTTGCCCGCGCACCGTGAGCAGAGAATTGCCGTTATTCAATGCGTAACGACAGTTATTTGCTATAGAGTAACGTCAACACGGCCTCAGGGAACTCCTGCTCGTCGGCGCTGACGAGGACCGTATGCTGACTGGTTGTCTGCTGGGTTCGGATCGCACGACGTGGCCTCACTTGAATATTCGAGCGGCGCTTTGTCGGCGCGTTCAGCGTCGGTATCGCTGTCATGGCAGCGTCTCGTCGTGGAGACCCTCTCGGGTCGGCATCTCGCTTCTCGCCGGCATCCGACCGCACGAGAATGTGGCTGTCTTCAGCGCGGCGTCAGCGGCGGCGTCGAAACCGTGCTGACGAGCGCCGCAATCCGCGCCGGATCGCTCTCCTCCAGCACGCGGCGGGCGAGGCGCACGCAGTCGTCGAGCGACGCCGCACGGATCGCCTGCTTGACACGCGGCAGCGCCGACGCGTTCATGCTGAACGACCGAAGGCCCAGACCGAGCAGCAGCGGCGCGAGCTTGGGGTTGCCGGCGACCTCGCCGCAGATCGACACGGGCTTGCGCAGGCGCAGCGCCGCCTCGGTGGTGCCGGCGATCAGGCGAAGCACCGCCGGGTGCACCGGGTCGTACAGATGCGCCACCTCGCTCGAGGCGCGGTCGACCGCTAGCGCATACATCGTCAGGTCGTTGGTGCCGATCGAAAGGAAGTCGGCTTCGAGCGCGAAGGCGTCGGCCATCAGCGCCGCACCGGGCGTCTCGATCATCGCGCCGAGCGGCGGCAGCTTCTGCGGCAGCTTGACGCCGCGGCGCCTCAGCCGGCGACCGACCCGCTCATAGGCTTCGCGGGTAGCGCGGAACTCGCCGATGTTGGTGACCATCGGCAGCATCACCCGCACCGGACCGGCGAGAGAGGATGCGAGGATGGCGGCGAACTGGGTCTCGAGCAGCTCGGGATGGGCGAGGAGCAGGCGCAGGCCGCGCAATCCGAGGGCCGGGTTGCCCTCGCGTTCGCGAGGCGCAATACCCGCGCGCTCCATCGCAGCACTCTCCTTCTCGCCCCCCCAGTCGAGCAGGCGGATCGTGGTGACGTCGCCCGCCATCGCCTTGACGATGCCGACATACGAGGTCGCCTGCGCCGCCTCGTCGGGCAGTTCCTCGGCGGCGATGAACAGGAATTCGCTCCTGAGCAGGCCGATGCCGGTGGCACCGGACTGGACCACGAGCGGCAGCTCGGCCGGCAGTTCGAGGTTGGACTGCAGCTCCACCGCCTCGCCGCTGGCGAGCCTGGCCGGCAGGCGGCGCAACCTGGCCAGGCGCTGGCGCTCGCACGCAAGCTGCGCCACGCCCTTCCGGGCTTCGGTGCGCGTGTTGCGCGAAGGATCGACGG